>JAQUAW010000039.1 GCA_028687045.1 Patescibacteria group bacterium | reverse complement strand
CCACTTGTGCCAGTAATGCCGATAACCATCAATTCTTCCGAAGGGTGACTGTACTTCACAGCACCAAGCCAAGCAAAAAATAGATGACGTAGATTTAGTAATTTTTTAGGTATTAATTTTTTTATTAAAGTTTTCATAACACTGATTACATTGATTATAACCTATCGGTTTGATTACACTGATTTTTTATAATAATTTTCATAATTACCAAATCTCTTAACATCCAAACTTGAATTACCAAAATTAATAAGTAAACCAACTTCTTTATTACTTGCTTTTAAATATGAAACTACTTGCGTTTTAAAAATAATAGGTAATTCTCCACTGATAGCTTTTAATTCAACAATAATTCTATCTTCCACTAGTAAATCAACACGAAACATACCAATAATACTACCTTTATAAATTACATCAAATTCTTTTTCAAATTCAACTTTATAATTATTATCAGCTAAATCTCTAAACAAAGCCTCATGATAAATATTTTCTTTGAATCCTGGACCCAAAGAGGTGTGAACCTTCATAGCCAAACCAATAATTTTACCAGTAAGTTCACTGTCTTGGTACATATCTCAGTGTAATCTATTATTAATCAGTTTTACTCAGTGTCTCTCAAAGACAGTTCATAAACAATCTGTTCAATCTTCTGAGCAGCCATTTTAGCTTGGTCAAACTTGTTACGCAAATAACTTGTCAAATTGAATTCAATAAGTTCACCTGTGATTTCTTGAGCCATATTAGCACATTCCTTCACTTTGTCCATATCCTTCTCAGTAGCCGACTTGATAGCATAGCGATAAAGTTCACCAGGCACATCACAAAGTCCACCTACATAACTTTTTTCAGGAACATCCATATCAGTAATTTTGGTCAATTTTCCAGTAGTCAAAAATTGATAGAAAAGGCTCGCTTCTACATATTCTTCAAGACCAGCTTTGAAAGAGCCCTCTTCTGTAACTTCACTATATTTGGCATACTTTTTTAGTAATGAACTAAGCAAGTTTTTACTATTAGCCAATTTTTCTTCGGCTTCCTTCATATTGTCCCTGTGCATGGCAAAAATAGCCCTTTTAGCGTTGTGTAAGGCATCATCTGATGACTTTATCACTTCTCGTCTTACTTCAGCGTACTGAAGCAAATTCTTCTTGATACTAGTTAAATATTTTTTGTCTAACATACGACATTTTAAATTAAAATTAATAAATATAAATCAAACTTGTTTTTCACGTCTATCAAATAAAAATAATCCTTTAAATAACTCTATAATTAAGACATTGAGTAAACCAAATATAATAAGAATAAACCAAGTCTTTGCCTCTAATGATACGGTCTGTAGTAATATTTGTAAAGGTAAAAAGTAAACTGCCATAAGTAACAAAAAAATCCCCAAAACAATAGCCGAAGTCAAATAATTATTATCAAAGAAATTTATTTTCCACAAAGGTTTCTTTAGACTACGTATGGAATAAATATAAATAAGAGAATACACACCCAAACCAGCAAAGACTACCGTACGTACATAATCTATGTGGTAGCCAAGTTTAGAATAGTACAAAAATAATGAGAAAAGTATCAAACTAGACACAGTGGAAATAAGTAATATCATCGACAAAATTTCTTTATCTATAATATTTTCACTTCTTTTCTTTGGTTTTTCCAGCATGACATTGTCTATCTTTTTGTCAAAAGCCAAAGCCATATTTGGAAAAGACTCAGCAATAAAATTTATCCAAAGTATTTGTACAGACAACAGCGCCAAAGGCATACCAGCAATAATACTACCACTAATTAAAACCATCTCATTAAAACTACCAGCCAAAAGATAAAGTATAACTTTCTTGATATTTTTATAAATATGTCTACCTTCTTCCACGGCAGCTACAATAGTCGCAAAATTATCGTCGGTCAAAACAAGATCAGCAATATCTTTGGCAACATCACTGCCAGAACCTAGAGCAATGCCTATGTTAGCGCCTTTGAGAGCTGGGGCATCATTTACTCCATCTCCAGTCATCGCCACCACTTCACCTTTTCTTTGCAAGACTTCTACAATACGAATCTTATGCTTAGGATCCACCCGCGCAAAAATATATAATTGATCTATTCTTTTACTTAACTCTATGTCTGATATTTTTTCCAACTCTTCTCCCGTCATAATATTTTCTTTTTCACAAGCAATACCAAGTTCATGTCCAATAAATTGAGCCGTCTTCTGGTTGTCTCCTGTAATCATAATAGTCCTAATACCAGCTTGCTTGGCTCGCAAAATAGTCTCTTTGGCTTCAGGACGTAAAGGATCAGACAAAGCCACAATTCCAAGGAAAACCAACTTATCCAAATTTTTGTCATCAATTTCCGTCACCTCTTTAGCCATATCTTTGGTAGCCAAAGCCAAAACACGTAAACCTTTTTCGGCCAAAATACGTTCTTGCTTGATAAACCACTCCTTGATTTTTTTGTCAATTTTTTTTATTTTACCATTAGTCTGATAAAAAGAACTTTTGGCAAAAATACTTTCAAAAGAACCTTTGATATACAAACTATTTTTTTTCTGTCCATCTTGATGCAAACTAGCCATAAACTTGTTGCGACTATCAAAAGGTATTTCAGCAATTCGTTTGAATTTATTTTCCAAAATTGTTTTATCAAGTCCTATGCTCAAACCAGCAATCAAAAAAGCTGAATCAGTAGTGTCTCCCACAAAATTCCAATCTTCTTTTTGGCTTTGAGGATTTTGCAAAAATGAATCATTACAAAGTATACCAACTTGCATGATAGACTTTTCATCAATTTTATTTTTGTCTAAAACATCTATCAGATTTATTTCTCCATCATCAAATTCATTGTTGGCTGTAATTAGATGCGACAAAAGCATCCGACCTTCAGTAAGAGTACCTGTTTTATCTGTACAAATAACACTCACCGAACCCAAGGTTTCTGCTGAAATAAGCTTACGTACCAAAGCTCGACGTTTCAAAATGTGTTGCATACCCAAAGCCAAAATTACAGTCAAAGAAATTGCCAAGCCTTCAGGTATAGCCGCCACAGCTACGGCTACCGCAGTTTTAAATATTTGCAACAAATCATAACCTACGGAATTTCGGATAAAGCCCAAAGAAAAAATAAAGATAGAAACAAAAATTACAATTATACCAATAAAACGACTAATCTTTTTTAATTGATTTTGCAAAGGTGTTTCTTCTTGAGAAGTTTCTTTTACCAAAGTTGCAATTTTACCTATTTCCGTATTTTGTCCAATATCTGTCACTACACCATAGGCATTGCCCACCACGACAGTAGTACCAGCATAAAGCATATTATTTCTATTGGCCAAAACTGTTTCAGCTGAAATCTTTTTGGTATTTTTTTCTACAGGCACAGATTCTCCTGTCAAAGGAGCTTCGTTTACCTGCAAATTATTACAATAAAAAATTCTAGCATCTGCTTGAATTTTGGAGCCAGCTTCTAGCAAAATTACATCACCAACGACTAGCTGTGCAACTGGAATCACATTTTTTTTGCCATCACGCAAAACTAAACAACTATACTTTACAAAATTTTGCAATTTTTCCAAGGCCACATCCGCTTTATACTCTTGCACAAAACCAATAAAAACATTGATAAACACTGTAAAAAAAATAACAATAGCATCAGTGTATTCAGCCAAAACAAGACTGACAAAACCAGCAAAAGCCAAAATTAAAATCAATGGACTCTTCCACTGATTTATAAATATTTTGAGTCTTGTCGTCTTCACTTTGGCACTTGGCAATACATTGGCGCCATTAGCCTTCAACCTAGCATCTGCTTCAATTGAGGATAACCCAGTTTCTGAGGATTGCAATTTAACAAAAACTTGTGATATACTGTCTGCGTGATATTTTTTCATAAACAATAATAGTCTTGACTTTTTTATTAGTTTATTATATCATATAAAACATAATTTTTCAATCAATTATGGTCCGGTACCCGCCGACTGGGCGGGTGGTAGAGCATAGCCTTTTTACAATTCAGTATAATATATGGTCCGGTAGCTCAGCTGGTAGAGCAGTAGCCTTTTAAGCTAACGGTCGTGGGTTCGAACCCCACCCGGATCACTAAAGCAACTTAAATACATAAGTTGCTTTTGTTTTTTAAAAACGTAGCTCAGCTGGTAGTCCCGACCGAGTCGGAATTTTAAGCTAACGGACATGAGTTCTCCCGACTAAGTCGGGACACTAGGATCACAAAAAAAACATCCTCAAAAGGATGTTTTTTGTTTCTTTATTATTTTCTATTTTTACCCATTCCTTCACCACCTCTTTCAATCTCTGCACCCACAATAGAATCATAGTCGCTTTGAGGAAGATACTGAGGCACATAATCTTGTCCAGTCAAATTTTTAAAATTCTTAGTAAAAGCACGCAAATGATTACGAGAACCTTTCATCAAATTTTCATAAACCAAAATAATATCTTGATTGTCAGTTTGGGAAATCCTTTTTTGCAAATCCAAAATATCAATTTCTTCAATAGCAGCTCCCACTTCCAAAGAATCCTTTATTGTTTTAGTTCCTTTGTTTAGAAGTTCTACATAAAGTTTTTTCAAATCAGCATTTTCAAACTCACCCAAGACTTTGTTCAAAGAAGGATCTGGTAAACCATAACGCTCTACTAAATTTCTTACAGCTTCAGTATGATTCTGTTCACTTTTGGCAATATTATCAAAAGTTACTTGAGAAAATCTTTGAAATAATACAGTATAAGCATCATAAGCCAACTTTTCTTCTTCCAACATATAGAGAAGACCAGCCTTTTCAACATCACTCAAATCACTTTTACCTACAAGTTGCAAAGATTCATCTAAACTTTTTTTATTAAAAGTAGTTGTACCTTTTTCATCTACCATAATAATATTTGGCAATTCCAAATTACTTACATCTTCAGATATTTTTTTATTCTTAAATACCAAAAAATAATAAACAACAGCCGAAACAAAAAGTAAAGTAACAACAGCAATAATTAAACTTAATTTTGTTTTGTTCATAAAAAATTAATTAGCTAGATTATCTAACTTTGGAATATTAAGCAACAAAATTAAAATAGAAAAAACTCCAAATGGTAAATAAATATTCATCCCATCATTACTCATAATAGCTAAAACAAAACCAAATGAAGCAATAGATACAGCAAACATAATCTTTTTTAAAAAATAAGGGAAATAAAGTTGTAAAATCTCATCTTCAGACAAAGTTTCATTAGTTTCATTTTGTTTTGGCATATTTAATTTTCTTTTGAAAAATATATCTACCACAAAAACAGATACAAAAGCAGACATAAGTGAAAGAACATAAAAAATATTTTTCAAAATAGACACATCAACATTTTCAGCTTGAGTTTCGACACTACTCAATATATAGATAACAACTCCATAAATGATAACAGACACACTAAAAATTCCCCACATTAACCAAAACATAAATTTACGATTTATCTGTTCTTCATTTTCCATAAAAAAATTAATTATTAATTTATGCAAATATTTTAACACAAAAAAGAAAAACACACCAATTTTTTAGTTAGTGTGTTTTTCGAAACGAATGAATAAAATGAATAAAAGGTTTTACTTAATTTTGTGTTGTAGTATTTTTTTCCATATGTCTAGCACCTCTCATCATACCAGCTTTGTTTTCTGGATTAAAAGGTCTTACTAAGTCCAAGTCTTCTCTAATTAGTTCAGCCCCATCTTTATCCCCTGCTTGCATAAGATTGTGCATCTCCAATAATTTTGCGAAATTAGACTCATTTACTTTTTCGAGCATATTTTCAGCATTTGGCATTTGGGCAATAGCTGTTTTCCAAGCATTGAAATCTTTGCTTTCAAGTGCTGTTTTTACAGCCTCATTTTGTGCCTTATTGAAATTACCTTTTCTATTTTCATTTTCTATTTTATTGGTACCAGGACCCATCTCTGGAAGACCTAGCTCTACTCTAATAACTTCAGCCCCAGTCTTGTCACCAGCTTGCAAAAGCTTGTGCATTTCCACGAATCTTGAAAAATTATTTTCATTTATTTTTTCCAAAATTTGTGCACCCATTTTGGTATTAGACATCGCATTTTTCCAAGTTTGATAATCTGTAGTATCAAAAATCTTTTGGAAATCACCACGTCTTTCTTGACTAAAATTGGTTTTGTTTCCAGTCATGCTTGTGTTTTGACTAGAACTACCACCATAAGCTTGTGCCACACCTGTACCAGCAAGGACTAAGCCCAAAGCTGAAATACCAATGATACCTAATGTATTTTTTTTCATATTGAATTTACTTTATATAAATTATTTGAGATATCTCACTATCAATTAATAATACGCATACGTTGTAAGTTTTCTTTCATCATTAATTTTGGTCGGTGTATCAATTCACAATTTTCTTCAATTTTATTCTCGTCTTCGTCTTCACCTTCACGATCTTCATTATCTTCAAGCAAACCATTACATAATTCTGGAGGTTCTGTGAAAAATGGTTTGATAATTTCAGCTTTTATTTTGTTATCCGGAAATATTTCACCTATTACTCTAATTTTTGCAGAAGGCTCCAATTTTACAAATGGTGGAATAAGAGTATTTGAAACATCAACCAGCCACTTTTCTTGTCTTGGATCGATAATATTTATTTCATTTTTTTTCATATCAACCAAGATGATTTGGCCGACAACAAATCCCATTTCTGGTCTATGCCACATTTCTTGTCTTTTTTCCATAATCTGACCATAAAAAATCAAATTATTATTGAAAAATAATCCTTCTATCTTGTCACCAGCACCAAGAGCATAAGCTCCACTACCAACAACGAGAGAAACAACAAAGTAAGCCAAGACAATCACCGAAAATCTATAACGATAACCAAATTTTGTATGATGAAAATTGTAATAAGCTAAAAATATAAATAGCAAAGACAACAAAACCCAAAAATATGGAATAGACAATAATAAAAAATTTATTTGTGAAAAACCAGCCTGTCTATACAATCCCCAATCTTCATTTTTCAAATAAAAAATAATAACAGAAACAGCCAATGAACCAAACACCACCATCAGAAAAGCAAAAAATGCCCACAAATAACTTTTGAGAACAAATTTGAATTTAGAGTCAGGCTTGATGTTCTGCTCTTTTATGGTCTGTAATATTTTGTCGCTGATTTCTGTCATAGGTTATGGTTATCCTGACCCGCCGATTCGGCGGGGAGGGATCTGTAGACTCTGAGATTACTGATTAAAAATTGAACGATTTTATTTCTTAATTAATTTTTATAATCTCTGTTAATTACTGTGCTGAGTTTGTTTCTCATAAATCACCAGGAATTTTTTCTTAGCTCTGTTCACCAAAGTTCCGACAGTTCCCACTGGTTTTTTCAAGATATCAGATATTTCATTATAGTCTTTTTCTTCAAGAAATTTCAAGACCAGGACTTCACGATACTTTTTGTCCATTTTGTCTAAGATTGTTTTTATTTCATCTTGCAATAATTTCTTATCAAAATGATCATCACTACTCATACTATCTACCAATCTTACCAAATCATTTTCTTCAAAATATTGAACTGGCCTTACTTTTCTTTTGCGAAAATCTGTAATAGTCTGATTATGTACAATACGATAAGCCCAAGAAGAAAATTTCAAACGAGAATCAAAACTATTGAGTTTTAGGAACATGCTAACAAATGCGTCTTGCAACACATCCTGCGCGTCTTCATATTTGACACCAGATATACGAATTATATATGACAAAAGTTTTTTTTCATATCTTTGAACCAGATACAAAAAATTCTCTTGATTTTCAAGACTCAATAATACTAATTCGTTATCAGTTTTTTCACTCATTGATTCTTCTAAAACAGTCATAGATGGTTGTTTACTATTACTACGTACAGTATGCACTTTTTCTTTCAAACATTCAACTGTTCATATCTAAAAAATAGCTTTGTTTAGACAAATTTGCAATATTTTTCATGTCATCAAAATGATTGTCCCATTGCCCTATTGCCCCATTGTCACATTGACAAACTAAAAATCACAATAAGACACTCAATTGTAATGTTTAGCTACTTTTGATATCATTAGATCATCTCTAATAATACAACTATGCCAGAAATCAAAAAAGGAATTTATCGCCACTACAAAGGCAAAGAATACGAGGTAATGGGAATTGCTAAATATGAATCTACTCTGGAAGATTTAGTTCTATACAAACCGCTTTATGAACAAACTTTTTGTGACTATTGGGTTAGGCCTATTTCAAACTTTTTGGAAGAAGTAGAATGGGAAGGTAAGAAAATGCCAAGATTTCAATTTATCAAAGAAAAAGAAAACAAAAAAATGCCACAAGCAGGTTTAGGTACATTTATTATAAGAGAAAATAAAATTTTATTTGGTAAAAGAAAAAATTCACATGGTAGTGGTCAATGGGGATTGACTGGCGGTCATTTGGAATTTGGTGAAAGTTGGGAAGAATGTGCTATAAGAGAAGCAATGGAAAAAACAGGTCTAAAATTAGAAAATGTAGAATATTTTGCGGTTACCAATGACGTGATGCCAGAAGACAATAAACATTATTTAACGATTTTTATGAGAACCAAATACACTGGAGGAGAAGCACAATTATTAGAACCTGACAAATTCGAAGAATGGCGTTGGTGCACTTGGGATGATTTACCAACTCCCCTTTTTAAACCACTTGAAAATCTTATAAAAAAAGGTTTTAATCCTTTTGAAAAATAAAATAGTCAAAAACAAAAAAACGTTCTCAACTCTGAGAACGTTTTTAAAATTTACTGAATCTGCTGACTAGCTGACTCTGCTGAAAAAGCTATTTCAAATATTGTTGAATCATTTGTTCTACTTGTTCATAAGGATAAGCTCCGTTGATAGCAGTCTTTTCACCGTTTGGTCCAATAAGTATTGAATATGGAGTTCCTTGTCCACCAGCAGCTTGACCATCGGCCTCGTGAGCTTGTACTACACTAGCAAATTGTTTTGTTTCAAGACAAGTATTGAATTTACTTACATTTAATCCCAAATTTTTAGCAAAAACTGGCAACAAAGTTTGGTCTAAACCATCATTTGAAGTAGTTTTGTCATAGACCATGTCCGTAAATTCCCAAAATTTACCTTGAGCACCAGCACACTCTAGAGCAAGAGCTTCATTACGTGCTTTTTGATGCAAACCATCAAGAGGCATGTTACGATATACCCAACGAATATCTTTGCCATATTTATCAATAATTTGCAACATAGTTTCATGGAATCTCTTGCAGAAAGGACATTCTGTATCAGAAAATTCTACGATAGTAATTTTTGAATCTTTGTTTCCTCTAATGTGATCATTTTTCAAATCAACATCTTTTATTACGATATTAGCAGGTGCACCATTGTTAGGAGCAGCATTATCGACTCCAGCGTTGTTATTGACAACAGGATTATTGCCGTTATTATAAGCTAGACCAACACCATTACCACCTTTCAAAAAGATGCCAAGTAAAATAAAAAATCCGACAGTACAAAGAAGCATGACACCACCGACCAAACCAAAAATAAAAGTTTGTTGAGGGTTCATTACTTCGAAAATACTTTTTTGTGTATTTTGTTCTTCCATATTTCCAAAATTATTTTATAATAAATAAATAAATTAATAAGTTATTTTTTGAACTTTGCCAATTATAACATAAAGACTATAAACTATGCAATTGTGGACTAAAACCAATACTTTTCCACAGATTGACTAGATAGCTCTTATATAGTACCATACTAGTATTAATTTATCCTAATATTATTTAAATATGGAAGAAAACATGTATCGTCCAAGTTTCATTGGACAAAAAGTACCTGACATGGAATTGGAAGCTTATAGCAACAATGAAATTGTCAAAATAAACCCAAGTAAAATGGGCGGAAAATGGTCTATTCTATTCTTTTATCCAGCAGACTTCACTTTTGTCTGTCCTACTGAACTAGAAGATATGGCTGAGACCTATGAAACATTCAAATCTCTAAATACTGAGGTTTTGAGTGTAAGTACAGATACAGTATTTGTACACAAAGCTTGGCATGATCATTCAGAAGCAATCAAAAAAGTAAATTATCCAATGTTGGCTGATCCTACTTCAAAATTTTCCAAATTGCTTGGCGTTTACTTACCAGAAGAAGGTGTTGATTTGCGTGCTACATTCATCGTCAATCCAGACGGCGTTATCAAATCTTACGAAATCAATGACAATAGTATTGGTAGAAATTCAGAAGAATTGCTAAGAAAACTTCAAGCTGCTCAATTCGTATCCGAACATGGCGACAAAGTCTGTCCTGCCAAATGGAAACCAGGCAAAGATACTTTGAAACCAGGACTTGACTTAGTTGGTAAGATTTAAATTAACTTCATTCCGATCCCGACACGAAGTAAGTCGGGAGAGGAATCTTTCCTAAAAAAAATTTGTTTATATCAAAAACTATTTATTCAAGAACGTCTGAGATAAGAAAGATTTCTCACTTCGTTCGAAATGAACTGAACTATGTTTGAACTACCAAATTTACCTTTTGCCAAAGATTCTATGCCAGACTTTTGTACAGCCGAAGGTTTTGATTATCATCATGGCAAACATCATGCTGCTTATGTAAACAAACTAAACGCAGCAATAGAAGGTACAGACTATGTTGGCAAAGACTTGGAAGAAGTCATCAAGACTTCCAATAGTGAAAAAAACATGGCTGTGTTTAATAATTCAGCTCAACATTTCAATCACAGTTTTTTTTGGGAATCTCTTAGTCCAGAATCTCAAGCAATTGGTGGAAAAACTTTGACAAAAATTGCTGAAAATTTTGAATCACTAGAAAATTTCAAAGAAAAATTTACTACCGCAGCCACTTCCCTATTTGGTTCTGGTTGGACTTGGCTAGTAGAGACTAGTGACGGAAAATTGGAAATATTACAAACCAGCAATGCCAATACTCCCCTGACAGAAGGCAAAAAGCCTTTGCTTACTCTAGATGTTTGGGAGCATGCTTACTACATAGATTTCCGCAACGCTCGTCCAGATTTTGTTGCTAAGTTTTGGAATCATGTGAATTGGAAGATGGTTGAGGAAAGACTGAAGTAAAATTTTGAAATTTTAAATTTCTAATTTTAAAACAATTTTCAATTTATAAATTTAAAAACAATCTCTTGTGAAGGGATTGTTTTTTTGATATGATTAAAGTGTGAATTTTAGGCTAAATTATGTATTCACTTTTATTAAAAACAAATAGCGTAATTTAGCGATTATTTTGGGAAGTTCGTATAACAAATGTTAGCTGAAATATTAAAAATTCCTTTTCAGCCCTATCGAGCATTTAATCGTGGCAAATTTATTTTTTTATTTTTTATGCAACCAAACGAGCAAGAAAATATATATACCGATGATGTGGATTATGCTAATACG
>JAQUAW010000005.1 GCA_028687045.1 Patescibacteria group bacterium | reverse complement strand
TTAATCTCGCGGTACTTGTACTCCAACCATCATTTACATCATATCTATTGGCCCAAATGTTTGTTCTTGTACCATCATCTTGATACCAAACAGCAATAGCATTTCCACTAGCATCCATAGCAACCTGTGGGTTCATAGCATATGATGTGTTATCTCCCTCAATTAATCTCGCGGTACTTGTACTCCAACCATCATTTACATCATATCTATTGGCCCAAATGTTTGTTCTTGTACCATCATCTTGATACCAAACAGCAATAGCATTTCCGTTACTATCAAATTTTATCTTTGGAACATAGGCATGTCCCAAATTGCTACCTTCAATAAGATAAGGAGAATCCCAATTTCCAGTAATAACATCATACCTACTAGCAAATATACTTATTTTTACACCATCACTCTGGTGCCAAACAGCAATAGCATTTCCGTTACTATCAACAGCAATAGAAGCTTCAGAAGCACCATTAGTTGAAATAATAGTTTGATTGCCCCAAACATTATCAGCACTCGCAAAATCCCAAGGCACCAAATTAAAAATCATACTTAGTACCACAAATACATACAAAAACTTTTTTCTAAACATAAAAATGAATTAATAAATAATTTAAATTTTCTAAATTATAACATATTGTAATTTTAGGTGCAAGTAAATAAAACTTTTAATCCTCTAAAAACAAACCACCAATAAAAAATTATCAAATAAAAAAATAGTACAAAAAGTGTCCATATTGCTTAAAATTCTTAATAAATATATAATAGAATAACTAATAAATAAATATGTCTTACCAAAAAATAACTTCTGAACTAAAAAATCTAACCAACGAAGCCAAAGCCAAAATTCTCTCTGGCTTTTTCAAAACAGGCAAAGGACAATATGGCGAGGGTGACAAATTTCTAGGAATTACAGTACCAGAACAAAGGACTATTGCCAAAAAATATTATGAAAATGCTAGTTTTGTAGATTTGCAAAAAATGCTAGAAAACAAGATTCATGAATATAGACTCACAGCTCTTCTAATTTTGGTTTATAAATATGAAAAAAGCAAAGACGAAAAATTACAAAAACAAATTTATAACTTTTATCTAAAAAATTTGAAACATATCAATAATTGGGATTTGGTAGATGTCACCACCCCAAATATCGTAGGAGATTATCTCACAAAAAATCCTGAGAAAAAAAATATTCTCTACAAATTGGTAAAATCCAAAAATCTTTGGGAAAGACGTGTGGCTATTTTAGCCACTTTTAGACTTATCCGCGAAAAACAATTTGAGGATACTCTCAAAATTTCTGAGATACTACTTACAGACAAACACGATTTGATTCACAAAGCAGTTGGCTGGATGCTACGAGAAATGGGCAAACGTGATATTAAGCCACTAGTAAAATTCTTGGACCAGTGTGCTAGCACGATGCCAAGAACTATGCTTAGATACGCTATCGAGAAGTTTCCGGAAGAAATGAGACAATATTATTTAAAAATGACAAAATAAAAAATCCAAATTTCAAAAATTTGATATTTGGATTTTATTTGAAATTTGAGCTTTGAAATTTGTCATTTAGAAACCCAGTTTCTCATCCACAAAAATCACAGTGCAAGTTCTACTTGTAAACTTTGGTTCTTTTTGATAAATCAAAATTTTGGAAATCACACTTCCACCCATACCAACTTCTTTCATACGCACATCTTCCTTAGGCCAGACATATTCCTTTAGACGTTTCATCGCTTCATCCAAATTTTTTACAATTTTGTTGGTACTAACCACAAAAATCACGTTTTGGGCATTGAAAGTAATCCCAGGTAAATTACTACCAGATCCAGAAGCAATAAGCAATTGACCTTCTTCTGTTACCGCCTGCACACTACTAACATGATAATCACTGACAGTCACTTCTCTTCTGATTTTTACTTTCTTGGCTTGATCCGGTTCAGCCAAAACTCTTTCATGCAAATTTATCCAAGGATGATCCCCTGATTTCAAATATTCCACAAAGCCAATCTGATCCAGACTTGTTGAACTTCCATTCATAACAGAAGCGCCTGCTGGTATAAGATTTTTTATTTTATCCAAAGCCTCTGTTTTACTCCCTACGTGAAAAGAAACAATGTCCCCTTCTAATAATTTTTTAGTAACAGCATCGACGACTTCAGAACTTTTGAGTGTTTCAAAATCCATAAAAATATGTTTTAATTAATAATGTCTACATAGTAATATACATACTTTATTTTGTAAAGTGTGTATAAGTGTGGTATAATATATTGGTTAAAATAAATTCAAAATTTCCTTTATCTTATTGCCAAACTCACAAAAAAGTTCTAATATAAAAAAGATCCCTCGTGTATTCTCACTTCAGGATTTTAATACTATGAAAAAAACCAATCACAAATGTCCAATTTCTAGTACTATCGATATTTTGTCAGATTTTTGGACTATGCATATTGTTTATAATTTGCAAGATAGTAGCAAACGCTTTTGTGATTTGGAAAAAAGTCTTGAAGGTATTTCTACACGTACCCTAACACTCAAATTAAAAAAACTTCAAGAAGAAAAAATGTTAAACAAAAATTCAAACGGCAGTTATGAACTGACAGACAAAGGACATGGACTAAAAACCGTGATAGATGCGATGAAGCAGTATGGTAAAAAATATTTAATTTAAAATATGAAAACCTTAATTAATATAAACTTACCAGAACTAACTGACATTCTCAATCCCTGGCGAGAAGAAACTATTGAATTGTCACACAAAGGCGTACCACCCCATGTTTCTTTGATATATCCTTGGTTGGAAACTCCTATATCCAAAAAAGAACTAAAAAATATTCAAAAAATACTAGAAAACACAAAAATTTTTACTTTGGAATTTGATTCCATAAAAAAATTTGATAATGGAACAACATATTTTTCGCCATCAAATACAAAAAAACTACAAGAAATCCAAAATAAAATAATGAAAAAATATCCAACAATAAAAATGTATAACGGCGAATTCAAAGATACTATATTTCATCTGACTATTGCCAAAATTGGAGATGACGAAGAAAAATTTGTAGAAATACAAAACAAACTCTCAAAATATTTGCCTATCAAAAAAGAAATAACACAAATCACCATTATGCAAGAAGATGAAAATGGATATTGGAGTGATTATACAACAATTAATCTAAAATAAATTACAAACATGTTTATACTCTCTTGGAACATAAATGGAATTCGCGCCGTAGTCAAAAAAGGCTTTACAGATTTTTTGAAAAACAAAAAACCCGACATTTTAGGTTTGCAAGAAGTGAAAATTGGTGATTCACATCGTGAAAAGGAAATCTTTGACTTCGACAACTACGCAGAAAATTGGTACTCGGCTAAGAAACCAGGCTACTCTGGTACGATGACACTTATCAAAGATAAGTCCGAAGCACAAAAAAAGTTTATTACACACACTACAGGACTTGGTATAGAAAAATTTGACGATGAAGGGAGAACTCAGACTCTAGAATTCGCTGATTTTTATTTCGTCAATTGTTATTTTCCAAACACTCGTGATGATTTGTCTCGTCTAGATTTCAAAGAAGATTTCAATGACGCTTTCCTCAAATATATCAAAAAACTAGACAAGAAAAAACCAGTCATTGCGGTTGGTGATTACAATGTGGCCCATGAACCAATTGATTTGGCTAGACCAGAACCAAACGAAGGTAATGCCGGCTATACACTAGAAGAAAGAAAATGGATGAGCAAATTTACTTCATCTGGTTTTGTCGATACTTTCCGTAAATTCAATCCCGAAAAAATGCAATATAGTTGGTGGAGCTTTCGTGCTGGCGCGAGAACTAGAAATGTCGGTTGGCGTATTGATTATGTGCTAGTTAGTGAAAGATTAGTCAACAAAATTAAAAAAACTTTTATTTGGGATGAGGTCAAAGGATCAGATCATTGTCCAGTGGGAATTGAGATTGATATTTAAACAAAAAACCAAAGTAGAAAATACTTTGGTTTTTTGATAATTTTTATTTCAAAAACCCATCCACCAATTGTCCCACAAAATAACCAATCAAAGCAGCTAGTGAAGCCAAAGCAGTCATTTCGAGTCCTGCTTTCCACCATTTTCTCTTGGTAAATCTGGTAGTAAAAATACCCAGCAAAAACAAACCAAGCAAAGTAAAAACAATAGAAACTGGAATAGCCTCAGAAATAGGTAAAAGAATATATGGTGTAAGAGGCACAGCGCCACCAATAAGATAAGAAAAAAACATTACTGTAGCTTTTTTTATCGGATAATCTATCATATCAGGAATAATTTCCAACTCACGATAAGACATTTCCTTCAAAAACAAATCATGATTTTTGGAAGCTATATGCGACATCTTTTCGGCCATATCTTTTGGCCAACCATCTTGAAGATACATATCAAACAATTCTTCTTTTTCTTCTTCAGGATATTGATGTAATTCTTCCTTTTCTTCAAAAAGTTTTCTGTTGTCAGTATCTTTTTCTGACTTATTGGATAAATAAGAACCCACGGCCATAGAAATAGACTCTACAGAAACAACAACTAAACCAGAAAGCAAGGTACTAAATTGGCTACCAGTTGCCGAAGCAATACCAGTGACAGCTCCCAAAGTAGATACCATCCCGTCTTCCAAACCAAAAACAATCTCACGCAAAAGTGAGGAAGAAATTTTTCCTTGTGTATGATGAATGTAATTTGGATTGTGAGGGATGACCATAAAATTAGTCTAAAAGTTTATTCCGCCCAAGGCGGATAAAAAAGTAAAAAGTTCATAAAGTCTTTTGTTTCAAAAATCGAGACTTTCGACTTTATGGACTTTATAGACTATATTATAACATAAAGGAAACAATAGACAAACTCGCTATATTCTGCTAAAATAGCCTCATTATGCAAACGCTCAAAATCGAAAAATTAGTCTTTGGAGGACAGGGCTTGGCTCGACTTGATAACCAGGTCATTTTTGTTTGGAATGCTCTACCTGGCGAAGAAGTGGAATACAAAATTGTCAAAAAGAAAAAAGACTATGCCGAAGCCGTAGCAACAAAGATTATCAAAGCTTCCCCAGACAGGATAGAAGCTGAAGAACAAGAATTCTTGTCCACTTCTCCTTGGCAAATAGTTTCTTACGAAACTGAGAACAAATGGAAAAAAGAAATAACAGAGGAAACCTACAAAAAGCTTGGTGGAGAAATCTTCGCAGATTTGGATATACCACTTGTTTATGATGATTTAGATAAAAATTATCGCAACAAAATGGAATTTAGTTTTACCGAATTAGAAGACAAAAGCAAATCTCTAGCCTTTTTTGAACGTGGGGGCAGACGCACTTTTGCTGTCAAAGGATCAATACTAGCTGAAGAAATAATCAACGAAACAGCCAAATATATTTTGGACTGGGTAAATGAAAATGAAATATCCCTGCGTAGTCTAAAATCTTTGATTATCCGAAGCAACGGACAAGGACAAGCCATTGCAGCACTCTTTATCAAAGACAGATTGGCTTTTGAAAAACAGCTTGAATTAAAAGAAAATCTTCTCGGCTTCCAACTCTACTACTCAACTCACAAATCCCCGGCTTCAGTCCCAACAGCATTATTGTACACAACAGGACAAGACTACTTAACAGCGGAAATCAATCTTCCATTCCTCATTCCCCATTCCTCATTCCTCAAGTTTGGCTTATTGAGTTTTTTCCAAATTCACATGCCTATTTTCCAAAAATGTTTGTCTCAAATCGCCAAGCACATTGGAAAAAATGAAAAAGTTCTAGATTTTTATTCTGGTGTAGGCTCTATTGGTTTACCACTAGCCAAAAATTGCAAAAACTTAACTCTAGTCGACAACAACGAAGAAGCTATTGAATATTCACAAGAAAATATTAAACTAAATAAATTAAAAAATGTGAAAAGCTTTTGTAGTTCTGCTGAAAAAATTACCGAACTTATTACTTCTGACAAAATTCTTATTGTTGATCCTCCTCGCGCTGGTATGCACGACAAAGTGACAGACAAAATTCTAGAAGTCTTACCACCAAAAATTATTTATCTTTCTTGTAATATCTCTACCCAAGCTCGTGATGTCAAAAAACTAGCTGAAAAATACAAAATTGTTGATGCTACCATTTACAACTTCTTTCCTAAAACTCCACATATTGAAGGTTTGCTTATTTTAGAATTAAAATAATATTTTAGTCTATACTTTTATCCATTTAACAATATACCATGCTACTAATCTTGAAAGAAAATAGAAGTATAAGAAAAGAAGCAAACAAAACTATTACTATTCTCAAAAAAAAACTTACAAACAAAGGTGTTCAAGTAGCAACTTCAAATTTTGAAGAATTTGAATTATTTATTGAAAAAGATAAAGTAAAAGCTTTTATTGAAAAGCAACCTTTGGAAAAATACAAAGTAATATTTTCTAGAAATGTAGGCAAGCAAAAAAACTTAGCCTTTATTTTGTCTGAACTTTGTAAAAAACAAAATATATTATATATAGACAAATTACACAGTAGCATCAATGACGCCACAAAACTCAAACAAACAGTGCTACTCGCAATAAATAACCTACCAGTACCAAAAACTTATTTTACCTCAATTTACGATGACGTGGCTTTGGAAACTGCAGAAAAATTTTTGGGATATCCTATGGTTATAAAACTTTCCAAAAGTAGTCTAGGCTTAGGAGTTTATTTGGCAAAAAATAAAAATGAAGCAAAAAAAATAATTAAAAAAAACTTAGCTAACGAAATCATAATCCAAGAATTCATACCAAACACCTTTGATTATCGTATTTTGATTTTGGGTAAAACTATTGGAGCTATTATAAAGAGAGAACGTCAAACAGATGAAAAAGAATTTAGAAACAATGTCTACCTTGGAGCAAATGAAACTTTTTTAAAACAAAAAGAAGTAGACAAAAAAATAACAAAATTAGCATTAAAATCTGCCAAAATAACTAATATCCAAGTTGCTGGCGTAGATATTGTAGTTGACAAGGCTGGTCGTCCCTACGTTCTAGAAGTTAATATTTCTCCTGCTTTTACTTTTGATGAAAAGATATCAAACGAAATTGAATCCTTATCTAATTATTTGTATATATGCCACAAGAAAAAAAGAAGATAGTAATGTATTTCAAAAGAAAACGTACAGGAGAACTTGAAGATCCTTTTGCAAAATTTGGTGTAAAAAGAAAAGTTTATCATTATTTTTTTAAAAAAGGACAAGAACTTGGTTTTGAGATGTTTCTCGCCAATGGAGAACAAACATATTTGGGTGAATTAGATTTTGAAAATCTTTCTTATTTTGACAAGAACAAATTCATTATCAAAAAAGAAGGTATTACAGCCGATGCAGTCTATGACAGGAGTGGCGGACTAAGTTTTCCCACAAATAACATAAATAAAAAAGTTCTAAATTGCATTGCTTTCAAAACTTTGTGCAACGATAAAAATTCAATGTATGGCTTGCTAAAAAAATACATGCCAAAAAGTTTTGAGATAAACTCACAAAAAAGTTTTATAAAGATGCTAGAAAATTTTGATGATTCTTCTTTGATAGTATTGAAACCAGCCAAAGGACTTGGTGGCAAAGGTATAATAATCGCCAACAAAGATATTATAAAAAATACAAAATTGGAAAAAAAAGAATCGTATGTTCTACAAGAATTTGTTGACACTTCAAACGGTATAAAAGGTATAACAAACAAAAAACATGATTTAAGGGTGGTTGTGATTGAAGGAAAAATTATTTATGCCAATTTAAGAACTCCCAAAAAAGGTAGCCTACTCGCCAATGTCTCCCAAGGTGGAAAAATAAAAGAAATACCAATAGAAAAAATCCCTAAAAAAGTAAAACTTATAGTAAAAAAAATACAAAATAAAATAGACAAAAAATATAATTATCCTATCTATTCTATAGATTTTGGAATAAGTAATTCAAAACCTTATGTTTTTGAAATAAATGATCAGATAGGTTTTCCTCGTGATTCTACAAAAAATTATAAAAAATTTGTTGATGCTATACTTAGATCTATAAAAAGACTAAGTAAAAAATAAAACTATTGGCATAGATTAAAATATAAAGTATAATATACACCTAAATAAATTTTAAATATAATATGTTACTAACTATTCTACTATTAATCATTGGTCTCGCTATTTTAATTTACGGCGCAGATGCTCTCGTCAAAGGCTCAGCCTCCATTGCCAAGAAACTTGGCATTTCTTCTATTGTTATTGGACTAACCGTCGTCGCTTTTGGTACTTCAGCACCAGAAATGGTCGTCAATCTAATGTCAATTTCCAAAGGTACGACTGATTTGGCTATTGGTAATATCATTGGTAGTAACATTGCCAATATTCTACTTATCTTGGGTGTCACCGCTATCATTTTTCCTCTAGCCGTCAAAAAAGGAACTACTTATAAAGAGATACCTTTTGCACTTTTGGCAGTACTTCTCGTTGCACTCTTTGGTAATGATTTTATCGTCAACAAAATTGGTGACAATATTTTGAGTCGCACAGAAGGAATTGCTTTACTAACATTCTTTGTTATTTTTCTCTACTATACTTTTGGTCTAAGCAAAGTAGAAGGTGAACACGAAGATATCAAGACTTACAAAGTCGGTACTTCTTTTCTACTTTTTTTAATAGGCTTAGCTGGACTTATAATTGGAGGTAAGATGATTGTCGACAATGCTATTATATTAGCCAAGCTTGCTGGTATGTCGGAGCGTCTCATAGGTCTGACCATCGTGGCTATCGGCACATCACTCCCTGAACTAGCCACTTCTATCGTAGCAGCCTTACGCAAACAAGCCGATATCGCGATTGGTAACGTCATCGGCAGTAATATTTTCAATGTCTTTTGGATTTTGGGGTTGACGGCTACTATAGCACCTCTACCAGTAAATGCTAATATCAACTTTGATATTTTGTTTGCTTGTTTTGCTACTCTTTTATTTTTACTTTTCATGTTTATTGGCAAAAAACACAAACTAGATAGATGGCAAGGTATTTTCTTTGTAATACTCTATGTTGCTTATTTGACGTTTATTATTATGAAGTAATATGAAACTTCACGAGACACATACCACATAACACGTAACAACCTAATAAACTGTTAACAAAAAACCACTCGTTCAAACACGAGTGGTTTTTTTGTAAATATCTTAAGCCTTTCAGGCCTTTTTGGCATTTCCAGACTTTTAGGCTTTTCTAGTATCATTCTCCCCTTTTACTTTCTTCACAAATTCTTCCTTACTCATAGTAATCTGTTCTTCTTGACCAAAGACTCTAATCTGCCAGTCTTCACCAGCCAATTCTTTGTCACCTACCACGACAACATAAGGAGTTTTTTGTTTGGAAGCATTTCTGATTTTCTTACCTACAGTTTCATCTGCTTCGTCAATACTGACACGAAGTCCAATCTTATCAAACTCAGCTATCAATTCACGAGTACCTTCAATATGTTTTTCTGAAACTGGCACGAAGTGAACTTGTACAGGTGCAAGCCAAACTGGGAAAGCGCCGGCGTAATGCTCAATAAGCACACTCATAAATCTTTCAACTGAACCCAAAATTGCACGATGAAGCATCACCGGTCTTTGTTTTTCATTATTTTTATCTACATATTCAAGTTCAAATCTTTCTGGTAAATTGAAATCAAGCTGGACTGTGGCAAGTTGCCAATAACGACCAATAGCATCTTTAGCACGGAAATCAATCTTTGGACCATAGAAAGCAGCTTCGCCTTCTTGCTCAATAAATTCCAAATTTTGTGATTTGAGGAAATTGCGCAAAGAATTTTCAGCAGTATTCCAAACTTCATCTGTACCAAGATATTTTTCTTTGTTTTCACTATCACGCAAAGAAAGATAAATAGACAGTGGCATATCAAAAGCTTTGTAAAAATCTTTAATAATACTCCAGATATTAGCTACTTCTTGTTCAACTTGATCAAGTCGACAGAAGACGTGAGCATCATCTTGAGTAATAGAACGTACACGAGAAAGTCCTTGAAGTTGTCCAGCATTTTCGTCTCGATAAACTGTAGTCACTTCACTCATACGAATCGGCATTTCTTTGTAAGAACGAGGACGACTAGCAAAAATCTGAGTATGATGAGGACAGTTCATTGGTTTCATCACAAACTCTTGATCAGTCTTACGACTAGAGACATGGAAAATATCATCAGCAAATTTGTCCCAGTGTCCAGAAGTCTTGTACAAGTCAGACTTGGCAATATGAGGAATCCAAACTCTAGAATAACCAAATGGTTTCATAAGTGACCAAACAAACTCTTCCAAAACACGACGCATAACAGTTCCTCTATCAGTAAAAAGTGGAAGCCCTGGACCCACCAAATCTGAAAAAGTAAACAATTCCAATTCTTGTCCCAATTTTCTATGATCACGTCTTTCGGCTTCTTCCATCATGTGAAAATATTCCGCCATCTGTTCTTTGGTCTCAAAACAAACACCATATACACGTTGGAGTTGAGGATTATTGGCGTCACCTCTCCAATAAGCGCCAGCAATTTTGGTAAGTTTGAAAGCACCAATTTCTTTGGTACTTGCTACATGAGGACCACGACAAAGATCTGTAAAATTTCCAGTCTTATAAATTGAAACATTTTCTACAGAACCACCCACATCTTGCAATTCTTCTTCAAACATTTTGGTTGTGCCACGTTCTTTCAAATCTTTTAAGAGTGATACTTTGTAGTCTTGATTCATACTAGCAAAAAGACTAATGGCCTCATCAATCGGCATATCTTGTCTTTCAAAAGCTATGTTTTTATTTATGATAGATTGCGCTGTTTTTTGAATATTTTTCAAATCAGCATCACTAAGTGTAGTGTCCAAATCCACATCATAAAAAAATCCGTTTTCAACTACTGGGCCTACACCAAACTTAGCATTTGGGTAAAGCTCTTTGATGGCAGCTGCCACCACATGCGCACAAGAGTGACGCATCATTTCAATGTTATCTTCTTTTGGCATAAGATTATAATTAAATTTTAAATTTCGAATTTAGGAATTTTAAAACAATTTTGAATTTAAAAATTTTTAAAATTTAAAATTCAGACATTAAAAATTGTTTCAATCCCGATTAAATCGGGACCAAAATTGATTAATTAAACAAAAAGCCCCGATAAACAAACTTAATAAACAATTAAATTCATTTATCGGGGCCGGAAATATTATTTTCGGCGGTTCCACCCGCAATTTTTACTTTTTATTTTTTGTCGCACAAGCACGCTAGAGTGGTACCATGTAGTCTTTTATCCAAGAAAGCTTGCAGTCTAAGGCTTTCTCTCCCTGATGAACAAAGTGTCTACTGGGCTGTTTCTAACTCAACTGTTATTAGCTTAACTTATTTAGATAATCTTGTCAAATTTTATCTAAAAACTATTGTATCTGTCTCAAAATAACATCCAATTTACTAGCAACATGTGGAACTTCTCTATTCCAAGCTGGATGAAAATTCATTTCAATACCAGTCACATGATTCAAAGACATTACATAACGACGTACTTCGTCTTCGGTCTTACCAAAAAACATAATCTTTTGTAATTCACGACTATTTGGATCCAAATCCACCAAACCTGAATTAGTAACTGTCAATTTGGCTGTACTATTTTGAAAATTGTATTGACTCAAAACAACAGTGGGTTCCTCACTAGCTGATTGCAAAACTTCACTATTATCTACAATATGTTTTTCCAACATATCTTTAGTATAATTTTTCAATTTCTCACTATCATAAAATACACCAACGACAGTCGCCTTACCATTCAAATTGAAAGAACTAGTTTCTTCACCAAGTTTACCATCATTATCAAAAGTATATTGAACAACATCAAACAAACCACTCTTATCACTATTAGTAGCAGACAACAAATCAGCTCCTTGTTTTTTCAAATCTAATAATAGACTTTGTTCAGCATTGTTCAAATCTTCTTGACTAAAGACACCTATAGTTTTTATACCACCTGTCATAACATTATCACTTTTAGCATAAACTAACTTTTGTTTAACTTCATTAAGTCCTGGGATAGAAAATGTACTGCTAGTAATATTTCCAATTTCTCCTTTTTGATCAGCCAATACTTCAGCTTTTATTTGTCCGTTGGCTGGAACAACTACTCCTGCTTTCAAACGAAATAAAACACCACTTGGAGACAACAAACGTGTTTTTACAATAAGAGGTTGTGGTGCACTAGAATCATTTATCAAAGTGACTTCTCCTGTCGCAAAATCTTCTTCAGTTTTGTTTCCTTTTGGACTATAACTTTTGCTAAGCTCCACAAAAGTAGAAGTTACAAAGCCAGGGACAATAACATCTGTAGCTTCAGGATTAATATCCACAGTAGTATTTACTTCAACAGGTTCAGACTTAGTAATAATAGTAATCTCAGCTCTTTTGGAAGACATAAAAATTATGGAACCAAGAAGTACAATTGTAATAATCAAAAAAGTCAAAGCGACAAATTTGTAAAAACGTACAGGTTGAGTATTATTTTTTGAAATATTTTGGGTGCTACTTACCATATGAAAAATTTTTTTATTATAATTTGTTTAATTTTAAAAAATGTTATTTAAAAAATTTTTTACTAATCAATAACTCTAAATATTTCTTCAATAGAAGTAATACCTTGACTAGCTTTTAGTATACCATCTTGTACCATAGTAGTCATATCTTGTGCTTTGACCATCTGTTCTACGCTTACCTCAGAAACTTGTCCTGATAAAATTATTTGTTCTAAATCTTTGTTAACAACAAAAACTTCGTAAATACCAATACGTCCTTTATAACCAATGTTATTACAGTCTTTACAACCAACAGCTTTATAAAATTTAGTATTTTTTACATCAACTCTAAATTTTTCCGGCATTTTTTCGGCTTGTTCCAAAAGACGACTTTGGGTATGTTCATCAAAATATTCAAAAGAAACTTCTAGACGACAGCTATCACACAATCTACGCACAAGACGTTGTCCCATAACACAATTCAAAGATGGTGCTAACAAAAATGGCTGTGTACCCATAGACAAAAATCTAGGTATTGCACCAAACGCATTATTGGTATGCAACGTAGACAGCATAAGATGTCCTGTCAAAGCAGCCTGTACCGAAATCTCGGCAGTCTCAGCATCACGGATTTCTCCAACCATTACAATATCTGGATCTTGACGCAAAATAGAACGTAAACCCGTAGCAAAATCATAATTTTTACTATGATCTATCTGACTTTGATTGACACCTTCCATACGATATTCTACAGGATCTTCCAAAGTTATTATCTTTACACCAGGTTTATTCAAAATTTTTAAAATAGAATAAAGAGTCGTAGTCTTACCACTACCCGTAGGCCCTGTAGTGATAATCATACCATTTGGTCTTTTTATTTCTTCACTCAAAACTTTTAGATCTCTTTCTGAAAATCCTAAATTTTCCAATGTTAAATCTGCTTGTTTTTGAACCAAAAGACGCATAACTACACTTTCACCAAAAACTGTCGGGATAGTAGAAACACGAACATCTACATCATATTCAGGTAAATGTATAGTAAAACGTCCATCTTGTGGCTTATTATTGATATTTATTTTCAAGGCAGAAATAAGTTTTATACGAGATATGAGCTTTTGAAAAATATCCTTGGACAATTCAGATACATCTTGCAAAATACCATCCAAACGAAAACGAACAATAACCCTATTTTGTTCAGTTTCAACATGTACATCAGAGGCATCGACCTTCAGTCCAGCTCCCAAAATAATGGTAAGCATATCAGTAGTATTACTACTATCAAGTAATTTTTGTACACTAGTAAAATCGTTGACATCGGCTTGAACTCTTTGTAAATCTTCTACCTTAATATCCAAATCTTTGGTAATAGGTTTTAAATTTGGTAAATTATCATAAAGCTTCAAAACTTTTTTGAAACTAACTTCTGAAATAACATATAACAAACCATTACCATACCTCTTTTTGGATAATTCTTCTAACAAATCTTTTACACCTGCTTTTTCTGGATCCAGCGCACCTAGACGGAATTCATCTTGACTAACAAAAAAACAAACAACTCCCAAAGATTCAGCAATCTCTTTGGGGATTTGTTTCAAAGCTTCCTGAGTAATAGGAAAATTCATCAGATTGATATGTGGTAAACCAATATTAAAGGCATAACTCTCGGCCAAAACTTCCAATTCTTTTTTCTTAATATCTACCATTTTGTTTTCAAATTTTTCTTCAACATTTTTTGCGGTAGCACTAACAGGACTATTGGTTTTTTGTCCACTTTGTTTACTTAACAAATCATCAATTGATCCAAAACCATTAGACATAATAAATAATAATTTAAAATCTAAAAATAAAAAACAACAGATATTTTAATCATGAATCAATCTTACCAAGTGACTTCTTATACCTTTTTTGTGCATTTTCATAAATAAATATGTCCAAGTAGAAGTACTAAATATCACAAATATAGAAGAAATCAACATTACATATAATGAAAATAATACAAAACCCAATAAAACTCCTAGGAAATACAACAACGTATTACCTGTTACCGCAACCAAAGTCCACAAAAACAAACTTGGCAAAAATAGTACATACATACCTGCAAAAACTAATAATACCAAGAAAATATTAAAAATTATAAAAATAAAACCAATTTCAAGAGAAACTAACCAATGTCTAGTAAATAAACGCCAAGCTAAACGACAAGATTCTAATAATTTTTTTTCTTCAACGACCACATAACCCACAGCATAAATTAAACACAAAGACATTACCATACCCAACATAGTAGCTAACAAAAATATTGCCATAAACAAGAACATGTCACCCGCTTTAGCCGACAAATTAGCATTCAACATACCCCAGGTAATAAATGTCACAAATAAAAGTGTCAAAATTTTCTTGAAAAAATTCAAAGTAAACAATCTCCAAAAATGAATACTACTTTTATGCCAAGATTTTTCTACAGAAGTAAGCTTTAGATGCAAACCACCAAGAGATTTGGCTGTATTATGAACAATAGTACCTTGAGAAACTACAGAAACAAAAGTAAGAATAGCTAGCAATCCCAGAATAATAATAATTAACCAAACTAACCAAATTACTTTGTCAGCTGAAGTATGAAACAAACCAATAAAATCACTAAAGTTGAAACCTCTAAAAACATCGTGCACGTAAAAAAAAGTAGACGGAGTTTCTACTTGTTTAGCTCCAACAAAAGATTGAACTAAATATTCAAAAATCCCCATTTGTCCCAAAAAAGCAGCAAAAAGACCAAACACCCACAATGATTTATGATGCCAAGCCAAATGCCAACCTTTGGTGAGAGCCTCACGATATGTTGGTTCTTTCATAAAATTATGTAATATAAAAATAAATGAAAAATAATATTTCAAATATAGTATATCATATTTTTTGAAATCAAGCGACAAAAAACCAGCTATTGTCTAGCTGGCTTGTGCAAAAATGTTTTTATTTTTTCTTTTTCTTCTCTTGCAAGCTTCTAGAATATTGTCTCATATCTCGATGTTTGTCAGTTTCATCCATTATTTCCATCTTGAGAATCTCTTCAAGCAAATCCTCCATTGTGACTACTCCCAAAAATGTTTTGTACTCATCTACTACGTAAGCAATATGACTTTTTCTTTGGATGAATATATTGAGCAAGACATCTAGCTTAGTGTCCTCATCTATCTCAAATATTTTTTCTTCCAAATGAACATCTGAGACCTTTCTATTTGTTGGTAAATTTATAAGAGACTTCACGTTGAGTACGGCCACGATATTATCTTTTTCTTCACTATAGACTGGTATTCTAGAAAATCCCGAATATTTTATTTCGTTCAAAACATTTTCATCTAGCTTTTCAGATTCTTCGAGTGAAAAAACTACATTTTTTGGAGTCATTATTTCCTTTACACTTTTATCTGAAAAAGAAAGTGCACCCAGCAATATTTTTTCTTCATCTCTATCAATTTCCGAGTCTTCTGAATCTTCATGAATTTTTATCATTTCTTTCATTTCACGCTTAGACCAAATATTCTCTTCTTCTTCACCCAAAATAAGATCAAGAAGTTTGGACAAAGGCCAAGCAACTGGATAAAAAATAAAAATAAATATTTTGACCAAAGGTACCAAATGATAACCAAGTTTCAAAGCATGACGATAAAAAATAGCTTGTGGCACAATTTCACCAAACAAAACTATCAAAGCGGTTGACAAAATTACGGCAATTAAACCAGAAAACATGGAATTCAAACGAACAGAAACGATTGAGTTTACCAAAACATTACCAAAAAGCAAGGTAATCAAAAGCAAATTACCATTTTTTCTTACTTCATAAATCTTGGCAACTCTCTTGTTGCCTGCTTTTATCTTGCTCTGTAACTCTGTTTTTTTGAGACCTAAAAACCCGATGGTTATACCGGAGAAAAAGGCGGAAAGTAAAATGGAAATTATAATTATAAGGTAAGACATATGTTATAAAAGCCTGAAAGGCTATTTTATAGTTTTAATGATTTTATTAATTCAAACCATAAGGAGTCGAGAAATGAAAGCTAAAATTATTATTTCATCAGATGTTGAGTATAACCCAAACTAACTAATTTTTCATAAGCTTGCCAAACATCTTTAGGTATTTCTTGAAAAATTTGAAAACTTTTTTTAGGATATTCTTCTATCCTTTGTAAATCACCTACCATAATATTTATTACATCATTTTTTGATATTTGACTATTTGGATAATCAACAAAACTTATTGCAGGTGAAGTAACTACCAATTTTTTATTAGTCCAGTACAATTTGATTGTAGCATAAGTCCTTCTCTCCATAT
Organism: Patescibacteria group bacterium; assembly: GCA_028687045.1. GTDB lineage: Bacteria > Patescibacteriota > Patescibacteriia > Magasanikbacterales > UBA922 > UBA1557. The sequence continues at coordinate 35,041 of JAQUAW010000005.1, read as the reverse complement.
ATGGTTTTTGAACAGCAATAACTGAATCAAAATTTATATTTTTTTCTTCCAAAATTTTTTCTGTAAACTTTACATTTTCACCACAATTTTGAGCCTTATTTTCAATAATAATTTTTTCTTTTGGCACTCCCAATTCCACAGCTCTTTGGGCAAACACTTCTGCTTCTGGAAGAAACCAAGGCGTTTCAACTAAATCTCCTTTATGAGCGATACCACCAGAAAAAACAATAAGTGGAGCCAAACCATCTAAAAATAATTTAACAGCATAATCAGCTACTCTCAAATCATGACTACACATAACAAAAATAATTTGAACTTTTTCTAAATGATCATTTATATGATGATAGTCCCAAATTTTTTGAGCCAAATCATTGACTTCTTGAGAATTCATAAAACTTTTATTGACAGACAAAGACGCACAAAAGCGTCTTTATCAATATTAACGTTATAGCCTTTCTAGCCTTTTAGGCTTTTCCAGCCTTTTAAGCCTTTGCGTCCTCATCATGATGCACCCCTTTACCAACTATTTCAACAAATTTGTCTTCTTCCACAGTTTCATCAGCAATAAGCACGGCTACTAATTTATCCATTTGAGGACGATTTTCAGCAATTATTCTTTCAGCTGTTTTTCTAGCATCAGCCAAAATTCTATCAATTTCAGCATCAATCATCTCAGCAGTTTTTTCACTATAGTTTTTCTTATCATGGATTTCTTGAGCCAAGAAAATCATTTCTTCATTTTCAGCATATTGACGAGGTCCAAGTTTATCACTCATACCATAACGAAGTACCATTGAACGAGCCACTGAAGTGGCTTTTTTCAAATCACTAGATGGACCAGTAGACAACATGTCATCACCATAAACAAGTTTTTCAGTCACATAACCACCGAGCATCATAGCCAAATCATTTTCAAATTTAACTTTGGTGTTGTAGTGAACATCTTTATCTGGCATAGATAGAGTATAACCACCAGCCATACCACGACCAATAATAGAAACTTTACGAACTCTATCGCAGTGAGGTAAGAAATGTCCGACAATAGCATGACCAGCTTCGTGATAAGCAGTCATTTCTTTGTCTTTGGTAGTCATCACACGACTTTTCTTTTCAGGCCCAAGCATTACTTTTTCAATACTACTAAGTACATCTATTTCTTCTACTTGTTTTTTATTTTGTCTGACAGCGGTGATAGCCGCTTCGTTTAGCAAGTTAGCAAGATCCGCACCCGAAAAACCAGGAGTACGCTCCGCAATTTTACGAAGAGAAATTTCTTTGACCAAAGGTTTGTTTTTGGCATGAACTACTAAAATTTCTTCTCTATCATTTATGTCTGGCATGTCAATTACAATACGACGATCAAAACGACCAGGACGAAGCAAAGCAGGATCAAGAACATCTGGTCTATTGGTAGCTGCGACGACGATAACGCCAAGATTTGGATCAAAACCATCCATCTCAACTAAAATTTGATTGAGTGTTTGTTCTCTTTCATCATGACTTCCACCAAGACCAGAACCACGTTTGCGACCAACAGCATCGATTTCATCAATAAAAATAATGGCCGGAGCAACTTTCTTAGCTTTGTTGAATAAGTCACGCACACGAGATGCACCAACACCGACAAACATTTCTACGAATTCAGAACCAGAGATGTGAAAAAATGGTACACCAGCTTCGCCAGCAATAGACTTAGCTAACAATGTTTTACCAGTTCCAGGTGAACCCATAAGCAATAGGCCTTTTGGAATCTTAGCACCCATATCAGTAAATCTTTTTGGATTTTTGAGGAAATCAACAATTTCTAACAATTCTTCCTTAGCTTCTTTGGCACCAGCGACATCTTTGAAAGTTTTTTTGTCTTTACTATCTGGCTTAGCTTCTTTGGCACCACTTTGTCCAAAACCCATAGCTTTGTTGTTGGCACCTTTGACTTGACGAGTGAAAAAGTAAATTAGTACTCCAAAAAGTAACAAAGGTACAATCCAAGGAGCTATGACACTAACCCAAAATTTCCAGCCAGTTTCATCTTTGACAGAAACATCTACTTTGGCCAGTTTTTCTGGAGCGACACCGTAATTACTCATAAGTTCAGAAAAAGATTGTCCCATTTCTTTTTTTACTTCCAGTTGAGAGGCATTTTCATCTTTCAAAGTAGCATAAAGATAATCACCTTTTACTTCAATAGATTTGACAGTTTCCTCATTGATGTCTTGAATCAAAGCGTTGATACCAACGACTTCAGGTTTTTTGGTGTTAAAATTGGCTGTACTTAGCAAAGCTGTTATGATAAGTAGCACACCAAAGACGATTAAAAAGTTTTTTATTAGGGTTTTCATATTTTTTTATTTTAAAACGCGGACATTTTCTGATTTTTAAGCAGATTTACGCGGATATTAGTAGGTTAGATTATATGATAAATAAGGTATTTTGTCAATTTGGGGATGAGTGTGATAACTAAGTTGAAAGTTTGTAAAGTTAAAAGTTCATAAAGTCGATGATTATTTGCTAATTTTGAAGTTTTTTGGGTATAATAACATTAAAATATATTTATAATAAAACTTATGGAAAAAGTAACAGGAATAACAAAAATCCAAAATAATATATTAACTGCAAAAATACCAGAACCAACAAGATCTTTAATATTTACAACTGATGAAAATCCATCAAAATTTAAAAATGTGGCTAGCATAGGAATATCTATCAATATTTTTGAAGAACAAAAAGATAAAAATCTTAATATTTTTTCTGAACCGAGTTTAATATGGATTAAATTACCTATAGTCCCAAATTCTAATTTAGAACAATCTAAAATGTATTATCCTTCCTACGCAACACTCAACCCTGAATGTCGATACCAATATTTAGAATGGTTAAAAGATATTACAAAAGAAACAAATTTAAGTTATGTTTTTTTATATTATTATGGTCTAGAAAGACATCTACTAATAGGGAATTATGATTTGGCAGTAGATGAAGTAATTAGATTAGTTAAATACCATAACAAAGGCTCTTTTAAATCTTACGCATCAACAGCATTGCTTTCTTCAAGTATTTACCATAAAAGACCAGATATTTTAAAACGTGCTCCTTTTATATTAGATAACCTAACCAACATTGGTCTTTTTCTAAAATGGCAAATTCAAAAGGATATCGATGAAAAAGAAGTTATAAAATTGGCAAATATTGTTGGATTCAAAAAAAGAACATATCTAAAAAACAAACCTAACTTATTTATAAAATATTTAAAACAATCTATTGAAAATTACAAAAAAAACAAAGATTTATTAATCAATTCTATTGACTTAAAAAACATAAAAAAAGACAAGGATTTATATTTTGCAAATTTATCCATTCCAAAACAGATACGCACAATAGAAACACCACAAATCATGGAAAATGAAACTTTTAAAGAAACTATTTTAAAACTTTTGAATGAAACTCACGAAATAATCAAACAAAAAGTGATATAAAATAAAAAAACAACCGTCGATTTCCAGCGGTTGTTTTAATGTTTTCATGCTTTAATGTTTTAATGACCCAATTGTTCATTCACCTCAGCCACAAAATCAGTTTCTTTTTTCTCAATACCTTCACCAACTTCGAAACGAGCGAAGCGACGAAGACTAATCTTTTCACCGATTGATCCAGAAGCAGCTGTCAACAATTGTTCAATAGTTTTGTCTTCATCTTTGATGAAAGCTTGTTCAAGAAGACAAACTTCTGAATAAAATTTACCCATCTTGCCTTCCAAGATTTTTTCAATCATAGCTTCTGGTTTACCTTCAGCTGTGAGTTGAGCGCGATAAATTTCTTTTTCTCTATCCATGTCTGCTTGTGAAACTTCTTCACGAGAAAGATATTTTGGATTCATTGCAGCGATGTGCATAGTGATATCATTTCCCAATGCCAAAAAGTTTTCATTCTTAGCCACGAAGTCAGTTTCTGAATTCAATTCTATCATCACACCAATTTTGCCAGCACCATGAAGGTAAGTAAATACTTTTCCTTCAGCAGCAATCTTGCCAGATCTCTTGGCAGCTTTGGCAACACCTCTTGTGCGCAACCAATCAATTGCTTTTTCGAAGTCACCATTGGACTCTTCCATAGCATTTTTACAATCCATCATGCCAGCTCCTGTTTGAGCACGAAGCTTAGCAATGTCTGAAGCAGATATAGACATAATACGTTTTTTAAAAGTAAATCCTTTAGTAATTGTGTGTTCAATTAACTAAAGTTGATATTTTTTATTTTGATTGCCCCATTGTTCCATTGTCAAATTGTCAAATTGTCACTGTGAAAACCACAATGGGACAACCTGTCCGCCTTTTGGGAGGATGGTGCAATGGCACAGTAGTCGTCCAAAATTATTTAGCAACGTTCTCTTTCTTATCTTCAACTTTTACAGAAGCAGCGTTTTTTGCTTTTTCTTCAAGACCTTCTTTGACTGCGTCACGTACTAGACCAACCATCATTTCAATAGATTTCACAGCATCATCATTAGCTGGAATAACATATTCAGCTTTGTTTGGATTAGCATTTGTATCACAAACACCAATAATAGGAATGTTCATTTTGTTGGCTTCTGTAACAGTAGTTTTTTCACATTGCATAGAAGGAATAAATACTGCATCAGGACTCTTATCCAAATTTACAAGACCTGACAAATATTTGTCCTTTTTTTCAAGATTCTTAGCAATTTCCAATTGTTCTTTTTTAGTATATTTACCAAGTTGACCTTTTTCCAATTGATCTTTTTGGGTTATGTATTTCTTAGTCAACTTTCTGATTTCATCAAAGTTGGTAAGCATACCACCGATCCATCTATCAACCAAAAATGGCATTCCACAATCTTGTGCAGCTTTTTTGACGATAGCTTTGGCTTGAGGTTTGGTAGAAACAAAAAGAATTTGTTTACCTTCACTAGCCATTTTCTTAATTTGTGGCAAAACTATTTCTAGTTGAGCCGCAGTTTTTTCCAAGTCAATAATGTGAACTTGGTTACGTGATGTGAAGATGAAAGGTTTCATCTTTGGGTACCAACGTGACCCTTTGTGTCCAAAGTGAACACCGGCTTGGAGCATTTCCAAGATAGAAGGAATCTTCATAATAGTATTTTCCTTAATCCTCTCTTCCAGAAACCAGCCGATTCGGCAGGCAGGAAAACATCAGGAAGGTGAGGGATTTATAAAACGTTTCCAGCTAAGCTGTAACGGCTAGAATAATATAACATTATGGAAAATTTGTCAAGAATAAGCTACAAACACATACCTTGAAAAGTTGAGTTTGTGTTAAAATAGGTGTATTATATAAATAGGTTTGAAATGGCTAAACCCGCCCCAGGCGGGCAAGTTGTCACATTGTTAAATTGTTGTATAGATAAAGAAAACAATTTAACAATTTAGCAATGTAACAATTTTAAACCATTGTTAGTCTTGAAAACCACTCAACCTAGCAAATTTATTCTTAATCACAACGCATATGCAAGGCTACATCGTAAACATCGAAAAAGAAACTCTAGAAAACACAGATTACAGAAGAGTGCTATATACAGCCAAAAATAGTCAACTAGTACTTATGAACCTCCAGCCAGGTGGAGAAATTGGTATGGAAGTCCATCACCTCGACCAATTCATACGTATTGAACAAGGTACCGGTAAAGCAATTCTTGACGGTGTCGAACATGAATTACAAGCTGATTTTGCTGTAGTGGTCCCAGCTGGAGCCAAGCATAATATCATCAACACTGGCGACACAGAAATGAAACTATACACCGTCTATTCTCCACCAGAGCACAAAGATGGTTTGGTAGAGCATACCAAAGCTGAGGAGATAGAAGAACATTTTGATGGGAAGACGACAGAATAAAAAATAAAGCCCCGCGAAAAGCGGGGTTTTTGTTTTGTTTGAAGTTTGTTGGTATAATATATTTGATTAAAATAATATAAAGTATGACCAAAGCCATCATCTTTGACATAGGAGGCGTCCTCCGCTTTTATGACAATCATACTCTCAACAATTGGTTGAAGGATACTTTTAATTTAGATAAAGATGCGGAAAATATTTACGAAATTTGGAGAACTTGGAATAATTTGCGAAATATAGATGCCATTAATGAACATGAATTTTATGAAAAAATTTTGAAAGAATTGAAAATAAATATAAATGATTTGAGTGAAAAAGATTTTTACCAAAAAGTTGCTTTTGTTGTTACAGAAAATAATCAGATGTGGGATTTTTTAAAAAATAATCTCTATGGAAAATTCAAACTCTACATTTTTTCCAACTTTAGTAAACGTGATATAAAAGATTTTCGAGAAGCTACCGATTTTGAAAAATATTTCGACAAATGTATTTATTCTTGCGAAATAAAAGTTAGGAAACCTGATCTAGATTTTTTTCAAAAAGGCTTAGAGTTAATTGGTGAAAAAACTGAGGATTGTATTTTTATCGATGATAAATTGAAAAATATAGAAGCTTCCTCAAAATTTGGTATAAAATCTATTCTATATACAAATTTTGAGAATTTCAAAGAAGAGATAAAACCTTATTTATAAAAAACTAAGTTGTGTTAAAATTACAACAATATGCTCGACAAAATAGAAAAAGAAAATAAAAAAAATATCAAAATAGGCAATACCAAAGATAAAGGAAAAACTTATTTTGCCAAAAGAAATTTTGAAAAAGGCGAATTAGTTTTTACTTTCAATGGATCAAAAAACCTTCAACCAAACGACTACACAGTACCCATTGGAAAAGGTCTTTTTTTGACACCAACTGAATATGGTGGTAAATATACCAACGACTACGGACTAAAAGCCAATTTGGGTATCCAGGATAGAACAAAGTTAATAGCTATCCGCAATATCAAAAAAGGTGAAGAGATTGGTCCTGCTTACTTTATGTTTGTACTCTCTTACCAAAAAGATTCTACTGCCGACAAATTGAATCTGACATCTTTTGTAAATATCAATAAAAAAACAAAAGAAAAATATCATGCCTATATCTCTGACTACTTATTTGATAAAAAAGAAATAAGTCTCTATAAAAAAATCCCAAAAATTATGAAAAGCAAAACTCTACAACCAAATGAATTTCACGACATTAGTAGATTTCCAGCCACTGAGGGTATGCTTCTTTTTGGTATTTCTATGGCTAAAATAAATACTTCCCAAAATCCACAAAACTGTTTTAGTTATATAGATGAATTGGTAAAAAAAATACACTATCCTTATGTTGGTCTTACTTTTATTTATTCTGATTCACTCTACTTATACAACAAACCAGAATCAAAAAAAGATTACAACACTTTAGACAAAAAAATAAGATACGATATACTGCGACACAAAACAGAATTTACAAATATTTTGAATAAAAATAAATGGTACATCCAAAGTTCTTTCAACTACGTTACTTGGAATCAGACTTTGTTAGAAGCTGAAAACTTCGAAAACAATTTGCACAAAATAAAAAAGATTTATGATGCAGATAAAAATTTTCAAAAATATGTAAAAGAAGATATCAAAAAATTCAAAAATAAATTCAACAAAGAAAATATAGATTTTATACTGGAAGAAATATTAGTATTCTATCTTGCAACTAAAGGTAAAATAAAATTCCCTAATCAATATGTAAACGGCAAAGAAAAATGGGTGTTGTGGTGTTATCCTGGCAAACCATTAAAATCGGAAATTTATCTTTATCAAAAAAATTTCTTGAACCTAAAAAATCCTAGCAACCCTTATGAATATTCTTTTTATGATTTGTCCGACAAAAAACTTTACAATTACAAAAATATTGATTTGGAATCTATAAACTTAAATTAAATCTATGAAACAAGGCATAAAAATATTACTAATTTCTGATAGTTGGATAAATCTCTCACTCGGCATGATCGGCCCTATCTACGCCATCTTCGTCGAGCAAATCGGTGGCGACATCCTTGATGCTAGTTGGGCTTACTCAGTCTATATGATTACCGCCGGCGTCGTCATGTACTTACTTAGCAAATGGGAAGATAGAGCCAAACACAAAGAAAAATTTGTGGTCCTAGGTTATGCTCTCACCAGTCTTGCCTGTCTCTCATATATTTTTGTTTATAATCAAGCCACACTTCTATTCACCCAAGTGCTACTAGGCTTGTCTGTAGCTATACTTAGTCCAGCTTTTGATGCTATTTACTCACATTATGTCAAAGCCAAAGAAGAAGCCTCAAACTGGGGCTTGTGGGAAGCTCTCAGTTTCATCGTGACCGGTCTAGCTGCGGTAATTGGTGGCTACATGGCCAATATGTTTGGCTTTCGAACTCTTTTTGTTGTCATGTTTATCATCTCACTTTTTGGAGCCTTGAATAGTATTAGATTGTATAATAAGAAAAAATATTTGAATAAAGAATAAAACTATGCAAGAAGTAGAACTAAAATTTATAAACATAAATATCGAAGAAATAAAAAAGAAAATAAAAGATCTCGGTGCTAAAAAAACTTACGAAAAAGATATGGAAAATCTTTTTTTGTGTAAAGAAGGTTTTGATTTTCGAGATTCTTCAAAAAAAATTCTACGTCTTCGAAAAACAAATGATAATGTAGTTTTGACTTATAAGGGACCAAACGAAAGTTCAAAGATGCACAACAAAGAAGAAATAGAAATACAAGTAGACGATTTAGAAAAAACAATCTCATTGTTTGAAAGATTAGGATTCACCAGGACAGATATCTTAAGAAAACACCGTGAACACTACGAAATGGACGGCGTACACTTTGAATTTGACACTGTTGAAGACATACCAACTTATTTAGAAATTGAAACTCAAAGCGAAAAAGCAATGATAGATATTTGTAAAAAATTAGATTTAGATATAACAAAAGGACAAGGAAAAAATATTTTTGAACTTTTTCCAGAAAAATTTAAAGAATTTAAATAAAAAAATATGTCACCTTTTAGAGAAGATGGACCAAACAGCGATGAAAAATTTGAACAAAACGTTATGGAATGGTACAGAGAAGTATTAGAACACTTAAGAAGAGATGGTTTCGAACCCACTCCTGCAGAAGCTACTTTTTTACGCAAGATAATTAGAAAATTATTTGATGAACATGATGAAATTACAAAAAAAGAACAAAAAACAGGTAAACATATTATGGAAAAACCTTGGACTTATCCAGAAATATTTGAACGTTTTTTTCAACAATACTACGGTGTAGATGTATCAGAATTTTTGACTAACACCAAAGAAGAATATAGAGAACAGGCAAAAAAAGACCTTTTTAGATATGTGCAAGAAAAACTTCGCAAAGATAGAGAATTGATATAAAAAAATAACAACCTCACTCCCGAGGTTGTTTTTATGTTCTAGTGTTTTCATGTTTTAATGAATAGAAATCGCCCCACTTGGACAACTCTCCTCCGCCATCTTCACAGCTTCTTCATCACAATTAGCATTTTCCAAGACTTCAACCTTAAAATCGTCATTTAGTCTAAAACAATCAGGCGCAATAGCCGAGCAAGTGCCACAGCCAGTACAAAGATCTTGGTTTATGTGTATTTTATTTTTGTCCATAATTTTGTTAGATTAAAGATAATTTGGCTAATTTTAGGAAATATTTTGTTAAATTATATTGTCCCATTGCCCCACTGACCCATTGTAATATTGACTTTGATATTTATACCACAATAGAACAATGGGGCAATAGAACAATGATTCACTTATTTATATAATAAACTACTCTTAACTCATAGTCAACAATAAACAGCTAACACTATTGACAAAAAAAGAACATCCTGTTATAATCCACTCGCTATTAAAAAACTAAATCCGCGTCTATCAGCTTAATTATCCGCGGAAATCAGCGTTTATATATGAAAAAAAACATCCACCCATCAGTTAACCCAGTCGTTTTTATAGACACTTCTTGTGGTGCTGAATTTTTTACTACATCTACTCTAAAATCTGACAAAACTCGCGTAGTAGACGGTGTTACTTATTTTGAAATCACAATGGAAATTTCTTCAGCTTCTCATCCATTTTTCACTGGAAAACAAGTTCTAGTCGACACAGCTCGTCGTGTAGAAAAATTCAAAGAAAAAATGGGCAAACAAGCTGCTGTAGCTGGTGTACGTAAAGGTAAAAAAGCAAAAAGTGTTGCTCGTGCTGCAAAAAAAGAAACTTCAGAAAAATAGTTCTAAAATATTACAAAAACAGGTCCTACTTTGGCCTGTTTTTTTGTACAAGGCTCAAAAGGCCTGAAAAGCCAGAAACCTGCCTGCCGGCAGGCAGGGGCTTGAAAGGCAATTGTTGGGTCACGGCCTTTCCGGCCTTTTAAGCTTTTTAAGCATTTCAAGCCTTTAAACATATGTTACAAAAATACATCGACCTCAAAAATAAATTTTCTCAGCTCGAACAGGATCTTCAAAACCCTGCTATTATTGCTGACCAAAACAAATTGAAAACTGCAGCTCAAGAATACGATGACTTGAAAGTGGTCGCAGAAAAAGTCAAAGAATTAGAAAAAATAGAAAGTAATTTGAAAGATAATGAAGAAATAATCTTGGCAGGAGAAGATGCAGATTTAGTCGAGATGGCAAAGCTAGATTTGGAAGAAACAAAAATCAAAAAAGAAAAACTAGAAGAAGAGATATCTGAGATGACTAGAGAAACAGATCCAATGGACAAAAAAAATGTAATTGTTGAAATACGCGGTGGTGCTGGTGGCGACGAAGCTGCTCTTTTTGCAGGTGTACTTATGCGTATGTATATGAAATACGCCGATAGCAAAGGTTGGAAAACAACTCTAATCGACTCCAATCAAATTGGAATTGGTGGTTTCAAAGAAGTTATTTTTTCAATCGAAGGTAGAAATGTTTACAGAGATATGAAATATGAAATGGGTGTTCATCGTGTACAAAGAATTCCAGAAACTGAAAAATCAGGACGTATTCACACCTCAACTTCTAGTGTTGTCGTCATGCCAGAAGTAGAAGAAAAAGAATTTGAAATCAAAGATTCAGATCTTCGTATTGATACTTTTTGTGCAGGTGGCAATGGCGGACAAAGTGTCAACACGACTTACTCAGCCGTGCGTATCGTCCACATACCAACAGGAACAATTGTCCAATGTCAGGATGGAAAATCTCAACAACAAAATAGAATAAAAGCTATGGGTGTCCTTCGTTCTCGTCTTTATGAAGTAGAAAGAGAAAAGCGTGAAGCCGAAGCTAGTGCCAAACGTAAAAGCCAAATTGGAACTGGAGACCGCAGTGAAAAAATTCGTACCTACAATTATCCTCAAGATAGAATTACTGATCACAGAATAAAAGAAAGTTGGAACAATATTGCTAAAATTCTTGATGGTAATATTGAAGAAATTATTGAAAAGATGCGTTTGGCTGATTATGCAGAACAAGACAACTAAAATTTTATAATTTAGTCCCGACAAGTCGGGATAAATTTAAAAACAATTTAATAATTTCTTAATTTGAAATTATTTCATTTAAAAATTGAAAATTGTTTTAAAATTACTAAATTCAAAATTTGAAATTTCAATATGAAAATTACCGTAAAAAAACTGTTAGCAATCAATCCAAAAATCTCTCTTTTAGACAAGGAAATCTTATTATCTCACGTGATACAAAAATCACGTGAGTTTTTGTTTACAAACCCAGATTTTGAAATAAACTTTTGGCAAAAAATAAAATTTGAACATTTAGTCAGACAAAGACAAAAAAATATTCCTGTTGCTTATCTAGTCGGACACAAAGAATTTTTTGGACTTGATTTTCTGGTGAACAAAAATGTACTTATACCAAGACCAGATACTGAGTTGATGGTGGAAAATGCACTACAACAAATAAACACTTCAACACTTAAACACATATTGTTAATTGATGTTGGTACTGGTTCGGGGTGTATTCCAATTTCTATTTTGACTGAATTAAAAAAAAGGAATGACGAAATGAGAGAAGCAAATTTCGTTACCAACGTCCCAGACAAATTTCGTCCTACTCAATTTGTCACTCCACCAAAAATAATTGCGATTGACATCTCCAAAAAAGCTTTGTGTGTGGCAAAAAAGAATGCAAAAAAACACAGCGTTGAAATAGAATTTTTGCATGGCAATCTTCTTGAACCAATTTTACAAAAGATCAGTTTAAATCAGTTTAACTTGTCCGCCTTCTTTTTGGCGGAATCAATGCTAATAACTGCCAACCTTCCCTACATCACCGAACAACAATTCAAACAAGAACCTTCAATCCAACACGAGCCAAAACTAGCTCTCGTCGCTGACAACAACGGCCTCGCACTTTACGAAGAACTTCTAAAACAACTTTCCTCACTTGCCCGCCGAAGCTCTGACGGAGTACAGAGCGAAGGAGGGTTCCTCATTCCCCTTTCCTCATTCCTCGAAATAGATCCTTCTCAAACCGAAAAAATAAAAATATTGATAAAAAAATACTTACCAGAAGCAAGTATTGAAGTGAAAAAAGATTTGTCAGGACTAGATAGATTGGTAATAATCACGTAACACGAGACACGTAACACATAACAAAAAAACTGAAGTTTAACACCTCAGTTTTTTTATTTTAATGTTTTTTCATAATCTAATAACTCAATAAGCATTTTATCAGCATCCCATTTTTTTCTTTTCAAGATAATGTAATCTTCCAAAATATGAAAAAAATCCAAAACTTTTTTTACAATAAAAATTCTTTTACGACTAATTTCAGTTATATTACCTTTATAATATACTTTCAAAAAAATCTCCTGCTGTTCATCAGTAAATCCACAACCAGAAAAAAGTCCGCCAATATCTGTTTCGGGAATATCAGAACCAGCGCATTCCCAATCAATAATTTTTATTCCATTTTCCGTTACCAAGATATTTTCTTTCTTTAGGTCAGCATGACACAAACAAAATGAGGTAATATTTTTAAAAATATCAAAACTATTAAACCATATCCCCAATTTTTTCTTGATATCATTATAGGGTTCAATTACTTTTTCAATACCTTCAAAAGAAAGATACTTTTCAATTTGCTTATCTTCCCCATTGGAAAATATGTCGTAGATATCACAGTAATATGGCAATTCATCTTTTGGTGGCAAAGTATCGCCTGTTCTATCAAAAAGAAACGAACTGTGCAGTTTATATAAATCAATTGCAAGATCTTGAATATTTTTTTCTGAAACTTTATTCAATTCTGTGCCTTCAATATATTCTACAATAGTTAAATCTTGTTTTATAGAATTGTCACTATCAAAAAAATACACTTTGGGAGCAATAGCCAATTGTTCAACCAGTTTTAGAATATCAAATTCTTGTTTTTTAACTCCCCACTCATTTTTTGGTTCATAATAATTTATACGAGCCAAAAACTTTTTGTCTCCATTTTTTATTAAATATAAATGTGTTCCTCCACCACTTTTAAAAAATTCAAAAAATAATGATTGATTATAATTTATCCAATCAAAATTCTTCTCTTCAAAAAGATTTTTTAAAAATGAAATATTTTGTTCATGAACTTTATCCATAAAAATATTATCTCAATTTTATCTCCAATTCATCTCTATTTATTATTTCATATCTGTAAATCTGTACAATCTGTAATCTGTATGTCATTCCTCATTCCCCGCTTGCCCGCCGTCTGGGAGGGTCCCCCATTCCACATTTCCTCTTTCATTCACAACTTCCACCCAAATCTTCCCAGCTTTCAAAGGTATTTCATTTCCACTTTTATCTAGCCATTTTGTACGACCAGTTACACTTTCTTTTTTCCAAGTACCTTCTACAATATGTCCATTTTGAAAAACAATTGCTTCACCACTTCCAATAGTATCTATTTGCAAACGACCAACATTATCCAAGACTTCACTATGCACTTTTTGAACAATGATAGTATCAGCTTCAATCGCCGTGCCATCTTGATCAAGATGACGACCTTCTATCTGATAACGAGCATATTTTCTGGTACTACTACTGTATTTCCAAGTAGCCTGATAAGTTGGTGGCAAAAATGAAACAACAATTTCATTTACACAATCTCCATCAAGACCTTCACAATTCCCGATATCACGAAATTTCCAAGATTCGAAATCTGTATTTTCTTTGGTACCATATTTGTCCCAAGCTTTTTGCCAATTAGCACTAGAAGTATACACATTGTGTGGTGCATATCTATCAGTACTTCTCCAAAAATAAGGACCATTAAAAAATTCATCAAAATCAAAAATATTATTGCTAGGATTTTTTATTATAGCTATAGCATCAGGTGAACCACCAACATGCATATACAAAACATCATTACCATATTCACGAACCCAATCTAGATAATAAGGTCTAGCACTGCGAACAGGGCCTGCCTTTTGCACACTAGCATCTTTGGGAAAAACAACTAAGAATCTAGAATAATTAGCTTCCACAGGCGCTTCATAAACAACAGAAGCATAAGCCAAGCCAGATTGTGGTCTAGCCTCTGTATGATTTTCTATCATCATAGCTACTAACTCCGGATTGGTATCCTCTTCAGTATCGACGCAAACACCATCTAAAAGTCTAGTAAATCTACAAGTTGTGCTAACAACAGTATCTGTTTCTGCTACATTTTGTGAGTCTATTTCTACCACTTTAGACAATCTTTTTTTGTTAAAATAATCATTACCAAATATTGCTAACAAAATTAAACCAGCAATAAAAATAATACCAGCTAAAATATAGATTACTCTATAATTCAAAATATTGGCTTTATATCTTTTGAAAATCATAAAATTTTATTTGTTAAGATGATATATAGTTTAGCATATTATTGAAAAGCTTGAAAGTCAACAAATAAATCTTGAATAGATGTTAGATTTTTTTTGTAAATGAAAACCACTAGCTCAAACACCTGTGGTTTCTTCTTGTTGATTATGTTAGTAAAACAAACTTCTCGATTTTGGATAAACAATGGGGAGTTTGAGGGGGAAACTGTTTGAGCTCCGTTGTTTGTCAATGATTATTTTGCCCTTGGCAACACAAGCGAGTTCTTTCCCCCTCAAAACTTTTTGTTACTTTTTAGTTATAAAAAGTAAGAATATTTCTATTTACAATATTTTTAAATTAATAAAAATTATTGATATCTAAATTATTATTTTTTAAGTTTTACAAAATTATTAATCAATCACACAAGGGCTTCGTCTTTAAATGCACTCACCAGCTTACGCTGGTGGTTTATTTGATTAAATAAAAAACTCCCAAAAAATTGGGAGTTCTTATAAAATACAAACAAATTATTTTTCAGTTGCAGCAGCACCTTCTTCTTCTTTCTTACCTTTTTCTTCTACTTTGATATCTTCAATACTACCAGTGTTACCTTCTTCCATAGCTTTTTGTGCTTCTTCAGACAAAGGAGCTACTACTTTAGCTAATAATAATTCAGCATCTTCTGTAGAAAAAACACCTTCTGGTAATTTTATGTCTTTGACATAAATAGCATCATCAAAAGTTTTCAAAACATCCAAACTAACTTGAATAGATGTAACCAATTTTTCAGGTAAACATTTTACATCCAAAGAATCTTTCATGATAGACAAAGTACCACTAAGTTCTTTTACAGCAGGTGCTAGACCTACATATTCCAATTCAACAGTTGCTTCCATTTCAACTCCCATTTGAATTTGACGAAAATCAACATGAGTAATATTTCCTTTTACAGGAGAATATTGCAAATCTTGAATAAGAACTTTTACAGTTTTTTCTCCATCCAAAGTAAAATCAAGCAAAGTTGATTCACCAGCTTCGTTGTAAATTTTTTGTAATTCTGTAGCTTTTACACTTACAGAAGCAGGTTCACGATCTGGACCGTAAACTACACCAGGTACAAAACCTTGAGCACGTACACTTGAGGCATCTTTGCCACTTCTCTTTTGAGCTTGTAATGAATATGTCATAACTGCTATTTTTTAAAAATTTAAATATTTATTAAATGAAATTTTGTGTAATGTCTGATAAGCATCAAGTAAATAATCCTCATCAATTGGTTCTTTGGTATAAAGTCTTTTGGCATCATCATAATTTAGATCACTCATCATACCCACCAAACCAACACCTATATCATTGACAGAAGCTACCAATACTAGAGAATTCTGACAATGTGGACACGCTAGATGTAGCATATAAGAATTGTCTTCTTCTGCTACAATTTTTATACTTTTATCAGAAATCTGGCCTTTGCAGGCTAGACACTCCTTCATTATCATAAACTGTGAACGTAAAGGTTCTATAATTTGTGAGAGTCTTGATTTTTCAAACATATAAAAGCGAAAGAAATATAACAAAAAAACTTAAATTAGTCAAGCCCTCCTATGTAAATAACTCATCATTCAAACTCCAAATAATTTTTCTTTTAGATAAGTTCAAAATAGCTGTAGATGGTCTTTAATGGTTACATTGTTAAATGGTTAAATTGTTACTATGAGACAACAATTTAACAATGTAACAATGTAACAATTTAACCATAGAACAATTAGACAAAAATACCTTTAACTAGCCTAATTTGCATAAAAAACTGCTCTAACTCAAATTCAACGTTATTATACCACACTTAGACAGAACGTGCTGAACTCTCGGCAATACCCAAAAGCAAAAAGTTGATAATCAAAGAAGAACCACCGTAACTCAAAAATGGCAAAGTAACCCCAGTTACAGGCAAAAGTCCCATAGCAGCACCAATATTGACGACAATATGCGCCAAAAAGACAAGACTAACCCCCAACGACACATAAGCTCCAAAATCATTTTTTGCTTTATAAGCAATATTAACCAAACGCCACAAAAGAACAAAATACAATACTAAAACAATAAAAAAACCAACAAATCCCAATTCTTCACCAATAACAGAAATGATAAAGTCAGTCTGAGCTTCTGGTAAAAAGTGAAGCTGACTTTGAGAACCAAAACCCAAACCTCTACCCAAAAATTGTCCCGAACCAACAGCAATAATTGATTGAGTGACATTATAACCAGAACCAAGAGGATCACGTGTCGGATCAATAAAAGTCATGATACGATCTTTCTGATAATCTTGAAAAACAAAAAACCAACCAATCACACCTGTCAAAATAGCCAAAGCAATAATACCAAAGATATATCTCTTTTTAGTACCAACCAAAATCAACAAACCAAAACAAACACCAAGCAAAATAGAAGCTGACCCAAGATCAGGTTGTAACAAAATAAAAAATACCAAAGAAAGTGTCAGCGTAAACATAACTACTACAAACTGCCACTTATCAAATCTCCTAGCCTGCCTTTCTATACGCCAAGCCAATAGCATCACAATAGCAACTTTCGCAAATTCAGCAGGTTGAAATGAAAAACCCAAAAATCTAAACCAACCAGTCGTACCACGAATAGTAGCACCAAAAAACAAAACACTAACCAACAAAATTAAAGCCAAAAAATAAACAGGCCTAGCAGCTGATTCATAAAAAGAAACATGCATCACAGATGCCACAAAAAAAACAGCTATGGCTAACCCAAAAGAAATCATCTGTTTTGAAGTCAATTCCAAAGCTACACCACGTGATAAATCTACACTATAAATAGTAGCGAGACCAATCAAAGATAAAACAAAAGCTGAAAAAAATAAAATCCAATCAAAATTCCTCCAATTAACTTTCAAAAGATTAAACATACATTCTTACAATGACAAATAGATACTATCATCAAAAACATTTAAAACAGGCTGTAACTCTACTGAGTCTACCATTAAATTGTTGTTAAATAAAGAGAGACTAATATTTTGGCTAGATAAAGCCTCCACATTAGATATTTGTAAAGGTGTTAGACCTACAACTTCACCATTACTACGCAAGACAACCACCAGGTCTATAGTTTTATAACCAAACAAAGTATTGTTGACAACATCAAAACTAAGCAACTTCCCCACATTGGAACCTGTACCAAAAGATTCAAAATTTATATTTTCAATAGAAATATTTACTCTTTCTGAAATATAATTGATAGTATCAAAAACATCATGAACATCCACTCTTTGCCAAGAAACATCTATCAATTGAAATTTGATATTATTTGGGACTATGTCCAATGATTCCACACCATACTCTGGTAAAAATCTACTGTCCCCAGGTAAAAAAGTAGCTTCCTTATGTTCAGTCTGACCATTGTCATAATAAAATTTATAAGTAATATTAGCTATCCAATATTTATTTGGATTAGCTACTTCTACTGCAAAATCATATTTGTCTTTGGAACTCGCAAAAATGTATTTATTAGAAATTTGTAAATCAACAGGTTTGTTTTTTTGTAAAATAGCCTTTGAAACACCTGTGTTAACCATGTTATAGACATTGATATTATCTTGTTGATAATCAAAAAAGAAATATTTACCCCAAAAGAATAAACCAAATAAAATAGAAAAACTTCCCCAGGAAATCAAAATACCAATAATAATTTTTTTAAACAAAATTTTATGTGTTAAATAAAACTCAGCTCTTTTTAAGCTAGCATTAGAAAAATCTCCTGACGTATCTATATAACCTTCAAATTTTTCTTTTTTAGACATAACAGACATTTTTTATTTTATTTATGTACAAATATTATAACACGTTTTTGTTAATTAGTTAATGAGTTAATTTGTTTATCAAAATAAAATAAGACAATCACTTTCGTAATTTCGTAAATTTCGTATTTCGTATCCTACAAACTCCTCTTTACTCTTACACATACATATGCTACAATTGTATCCGTAATAAAGAATTAAAATTTAAAAAAATGTCCTACGACAACTAAATATAGGACAGAGAAGTTCATAAATATAATATAAATAATTGAAAAAAATATTCTCGTCCGCCTTGGGCGGATTAACAAGTGTTTCTATGGCAAAAAGTACTCAAACATCTTCTTATAGTGCTAAAAATATTCAAGTTTTGGAAGGTTTACAAGCTGTCCGCAAAAGACCTGGTATGTATATTGGTTCTACTGGCGCTCAAGGTTTACATCATCTTATCTGGGAAGTAGTCGACAACTCTATTGACGAAGCTATGGCTGGATATTGCGATGTCATTGAAATAAAATTATTACCAAATTCTTGGATAGAAGTTATTGACAATGGTCGTGGTATTCCCGTAGATATGCACCCTGTAAAAAAAGTAAGTGCTTTGCAACTAGTTTTGTCTACCCTTCATGCTGGTGGTAAATTTGGTGAAGAAGGTGGTGGCTACAAAGTCTCTGGTGGTTTGCATGGTGTAGGTGTTTCTGTTGTCAACGCTTTGTCCACTCATTTGAAAGCCACAGTCTATCTTGGAGGTAAAATTTGGGAACAAGATTATGAAATTGGTGAACCAAAAAATAAAGTAAGAGCCATTGGTACTACCAAAAAAACTGGTACAACTATTGCTTTCCAAGCTGACCCTACTATTTTTGAAACTACTGAATACGAATGGAAATTTATTATTGATCATTTACGTCAACAAGCTTACCTAACAAAAGGTATCACACTACTTATTAGTGATGAAAGAACAATTGAAGAAAAAGAAAAAGATAAAACAGCAGTTCCTTTTGTTGGCAACAAATACAAATTCCATTTTGAAGGTGGTATTGCCAGTTACATCAAACACATCAACAAAAACCGTGAACCAAAAAATAAAAATGTTTTTTATACTGAAAAAGCTGAAGGTGATATTAGTGTAGAAATTGCTTTGCAATATACTGATGAATTTACTGAATCCCTTTATGCCTTTGCCAACAACATCAATAACCCTGAAGGTGGTTTTCATGTAGCTGGTTTCAAAACAGCACTAACACGAACCTTAAACAATTATGCACGTTCCAAAAATATACTCAAAGAAAAAGATGTAAATCTTACAGGTGATGATGTTCGTGAAGGTCTTACAGCTATTATTTCAGTCAAAATCCCTAACCCTCAATTTGAAGGGCAAACCAAAGCTAAACTTGGTAATACTGAAGTAAAACCAATTGTTGAAAGTATTTTTGGTGAACAATTTACAATTTTTCTAGAAGAAAATCCAAAAGATGCTGAAGGTATTATCGGACAATGTTTGATAGCTGCCAAAGCTCGTCAAGCTGCCAAAATGGCTCGTGATACAGTCTTACGCAAAAGTGCTCTAGAAGGTTTTACACTTCCAGGTAAGCTAGCCGACTGTTCTACTCGTAGAGCTGAAATAAGTGAACTCTATATTGTAGAGGGTGATTCTGCTGGTGGTAGTGCCAAACAAGGACGTGATAGAAATACTCAAGCCATTTTACCTTTGCGTGGAAAAGTTCTAAACGTAGAACGTGCTAGATTAGACAAAATATTAGCCAACAACGAACTAAAATCTCTTATTATTGCTCTTGGTACTAATATTGGAGAAATGTTTGAAATCGAAAAATTACGTTATCACAAAATCATTATCATGACCGATGCTGACGTTGATGGTTCTCACATTCGTACTCTTTTATTGACTTTATTTTTTCGTTATTTTCCAGATCTTATTACTCAAGGTCACATCTATATAGCTCAACCTCCACTTTATAGTATCAAAAAGGGCAAAGATATTACTTGGATTTACAATGTTGAAGCCTTGGAAAAATACAAAGCTAAACATGGAGTTACTGATGCCGACATTGAAGTAACAGAAGAAGAAACAGATAGTGAAGGTGAAAGTGTAGAAGCCGAAGAAAAAACCAAAACAGCCAATGCCAAAAAACTAAACATCCAACGTTACAAAGGTTTGGGAGAAATGAATCCAGAACAACTTTGGGAAACCACTATGGATCCAGGCAATCGTGTCCTCAAAAAAGTCCATATCGAGGATGCTGAGCTTGCCAACGAAACTTTTGATATTTTGATGGGAAGTGAAGTTGCTCCTCGCAAGAAATTTATTCAAACTCATGCCAAAAACGTACAGAATTTAGATATTTAATAAACAAATTTATGTCTGAAAAAAGACCGACACCTGAACATATTAAAGAACTAGATAAAGAAATACAAAAACAAACAAAAAATGGAGAAACTTTAAGAAGAAAAATTGAAGAAGGTTTTGAAGAAGAACTAAGTAGAAGAGCAGCACATCTAAAAATAAAAACTGACGCTACCTCTATAAACATTTTGTCCGATATGGCACATGGCTCAGAACAAGCACATCCACACATTACAATAGATGAATTTTCAGAAAGACAACTACCAGATACAAGAACACACCGAAAACCAAAAAAGAAATAACAAATAAAGCCAAATTAACCAAAATTTGGCTTTTTTATTGCTATCCACTACCCTCTATTGACAAAATATAAAAAATAACCTATACTTAGTTCATAAATCGGTCAAAAGGCCGTTTTTTAATAAAGAAAATAAAGGTTTTAAGCTAAGACTACCCAAATATTGGTGTAGCCTTTCCGGGCATTTCCAGCCTTTTAAGCCTTTTTAGCCTTTCTAGAATATGAAACTATTTTCAGCTATCGGTCATTATCTAAAAGACTCTGTAAAAGAGCTAAAAAAGATTACTTGGCCAACAAAAAAACAAATTACCGTCTACACTGTAGTTGTTATTATTATGAGTCTTGGTGTAGCTGTTTACTTCGGTATACTAGATTACTTTTTCAACTGGTTACTTGAACTTATAATCAAAAAATAAAATATGTCCAAACAGCAAGAAAATTTAGGTCGTCGCTGGTATGTTATCCATACTTACAGTGGCTACGAAGAAAATGTCAAACACAATTTGGAACAACGTATTGAATCTTTTGAGATGACTGACAAAATTTTTCAAGTACTTATTCCAAAAGAAAAGAAAATAAAAATAAAAAATGGCAAACGTAATGTTATTGAAGAAAAAATTTTTCCAGGTTATGTACTAGTTGAAATGATGGTTACTGATGATTCTTGGTATGTTGTTCGCAATACACCAAACGTTACAGGTTTTATTGGTACAGGTACCACACCTACACCAATTGATGCCAAAGAAATGCTTTCATTAAACAAACGCATGACAGTAGAAGATCCTACTCATAAGATTGATGTTGAAATAAATACTGCTGTTAGAATCTCCGATGGTCCTTTCAAAAACTTTGAAGGAAAAGTAAGTGAAGTAGATGAAAATCGTGGTAAGATAAAAGTATTAGTAAACATGTTTGGTCGCGAAACTCCAGTAGAGTTGGACGCTTTACAAGTGAAAAAAATATAACAAAAAGGCCTGAAAGGCCTAAAATGCCAGAAAAGCTAAAAAGGCTATTACGACCTTTTGCTTCTAACTTTTCTAGTATTTCTAGCCTTTCAGAAAAATAATAACTTTAACAAAAAATTAGGCATTTCTGGCTTTTCAAGCCTTTTAAGCCTTTCAAGCTTTTAAAAGTATGGCAAAAAAACTAAAAACCCAAATCAAATTACAAGTTGTGGGTGGCGCTGCAAATCCAGCACCTCCAATCGGTCCAGCTCTTGGACAACACGGTCTAAATATTCAAGATTTCTGTACTCAATTCAACAATGCTACTGCTGACAAAAAAGGTGAAGTAGTACCAGTTGTTATCAATGTTTATGAAGACAGAACTTTTGACTTCATAATGAAAGTTGCTCCAGCGAGTACTCTTATCATGAAAGCTGCTGGCATTAGTAAAGGTGCTGCCAATCCTTTGAAAGACAAAGCTGGCAAAATTACCAAAGCTCAATTGAAAGAAATTGCAGAAAAGAAAATGGAAGATTTAAACGCTCACGATATTGAAGCTGCGATGAAAATCATCGAAGGTACAGCTAAACAAATGGGAGTACGTGTAGAATAATTGTAAATTTTGTTTTTTAAAACAGTCACTAATAAGTGGCTGTTTTTATTTGCAAACATAAATCTTAATTTTCAATTTAGTCCAGATAAAATCGGGATAAATTTTCAAACAATTACTTAATGTCTCAATTTTTAAAATTTTATCATTTATACATTGAAAATTGTTTTAAAATTTAAAATTCCAAAATTTTTCCCCTTTATTTTAAAACTCAAGCCTGCTATAATATAGATACTTAAATTTAACTATCAAATTATGTCCAAAATATCTTTATCAAGCATAATGCTAGATCTAAAAGATTATACAAAAAATAATATCAAAGGTCATAGCCTAGAAATTTCAGAAAAAACATTAGATCTAAATAAAACAAAAAAAGATACAGAAATTCTTGGTGTTTTTGTAGATTCCAAAGTTGATAAAAATGTTTTTGAGGCTCTGCCAAAACTAAAAATGATTGCTACTTTTTCTACAGGTTTTGATCATATAGATTTGAAAGAAGCCAAAAAAAGAAAAATCCCTGTTTGCAACGTCCCAACTTACGGTGAAAATACCGTTGCTCAACATGCTATGTCTCTTATCCTTGCTTTGTCTCGCAAACTTTTTCAATCTGTCAAAATCGTCAAAGAAGGTGTCTATGATTATCATGGTCTTCGTGGTTTTGATTTGAAAGGCAAAACTATTGGTATCATTGGTACCGGTCACATCGGTATTCATATGATTGATATGCTAGATGGCTTTGAAGCCAATGTAATAGCCTATGACGCATTCCCAAACCCAGAACTAACAAAGACCCACAAATTCAATTATGTCAGTCTAAACAAGCTTTATAGCGACTCAGACGTGATATCCTTGCACGTTCCACTCTTCCCAACTACTTACCACATGATAGATAAATCAGCTATCAAAAAGATGAAAGACGGTGTGTATATTATAAATACTGCCCGTGGTGGACTGACTGATCCAGAAGCTCTTGTCTGGGGACTGGAAACAGGCAAAATTGCCGGTATCGGTAGTGATGTTTTGGAAGAAGAAACTTACTTCCAAAATCCAGAAAAAGTTCTAAATTTAAAAAATCCCGAAGAAGTGCGTCGTACTTTGATGGAAAATGTTTTGATAGATCATCCAAACACAATCATCACCCCACACAACGCTTTCAATAGTACCGAAGCACTCAAAAGAATCATCGACACTTCACTAGACAACATCAAAGCTTTTCTTTCAGGCAAAACTCAAAACGATGTAATAAAATAAAAGATTTGTTTTAATGTTCTTGTGTTTTCATGTTTTAATGAAAAAGATTGACAAATCCAAAAAAATACAGTAAACTACGCCCTGTAATACTACAAATGGGCCCGTAGTTTAATGGATAAAACAAAAGCCTTCTAAGCTTTGGACCAAGGTTCGATTCCTTGCAGGCCCACCAAAACACATTTACCTTCAGTTACGATTTGCTAATCAAAAAGATTCTATATATTTAAGAATTTTTTATGAGGTACTTATCGTGGCTAGCCAAAAAGAACATCACAATATGACGTTCTTTTTGTTCATAACTATTTGCAAATAAAAAAGTTGACTGTTATACTTAAAATATAAATAATTTACTTAACCAAATAACTATATGCAATATGTTTTGCTTGTAATAGTGGTGCTGGTTCTTGTCAGTATTAGACAAGTCAACCAATACCAACGTGGTGTCAAATTTCAATTGGGTAAATATACCAAAATGGTTATGCCAGGCTGGAGATTAGTTTTCCCAGTTATCCAAAGTATGAAAATTGTGGATATTCGTGTCAAAGCTGTAGACGTTCCTTATCAAGAAGCCATCACCAAAGACAATATCTCTGCCAAAATAAATGCCGTCATTTATTACAAAGTTAGTGATGCTGCCAAGGCAACTCTAGAAGTAGAAAACTTTTTCTATGCTGTTAGTCAATTAGCCCAAACTACGATGAGAAATGTAGTTGGTGAACTTGAGCTTGATCAGTTGCTTGCCAATAGAGATGAAGCTGCCAAAAGAATTAGAGAATTAGTTGATGAAGCCAGTGATCCTTGGGGAATAAAAGTAGAAGCTGTAGAACTAAAAGATGTCACATTGCCAGACGAAATGCAACGTGTTATCGCCAAGCAAGCCGAAGCAGAACGTGAAAGACGTGCCGTCGTCATCAAATCTAGTGGCGAAGTCCAAGCAGCCGCCAATCTTGCTCAAGCTGCCAGTATGCTAAATGCACAACCAGGTGCTCTACACCTCAGAACTCTAAATACTTTGAACGACTTAAGTTCAGATCAATCAAACACTGTCATATTTGCTATACCTCTTGAAATTTTGAGAGCTTTTGAAAAAACTGGGGAGAAGTAAAAAATCATTTTTTTAGATGAAAACACTGGAGTATATCCCAGTGTTTTTTATTATAAAAAGATTATCATAATTCAAACTGCCCCATTGTTCCATTGTCCCACTGACAATTTAAAAACCACAATGGGACAATGAGGCAATAAAACAATAAAAAAATAGTCCTAAATCTAACAAAATGTGAAATAAAAGAAAAACTCTCTTAAATCCACGTCATTTATTGACAAAATACTTATTTTTCTTTATAATAGCTCCTGTCTAATATATAAAAGTCCCTAGAGGGGTGGCCATTGTATAATGGTTATTACTTCGGTTTGTGGTACCGACAATACGGGTTCAATTCCCATTGAACAATCACTTTTCAAGAGAAACCATAAGAATTTGGAAGAAAATACTGTTAACTTAAACAAATTATGTACATTGACAAGAATAAAGAAACTATTAAAATAGGAGACAAGGTAGAAATAGAAATTAATAATGGTATTAAAATTGTAGGTATAGTAAGGACTTTTCCAGAAGAAAGAAAAGGTTTTGACTATATCAGCCAACAACCTATTATCGCAGAATATGGTTGGGAAATAATTGGAAAAATAAAAGATTCAGAAGAAACAATAGCTAGTTGGGAAATAAAGTTAGGACAATACAAAGATATAGAAAAAATTAGTTCATAAAAATTTACAAGGCCCTTTTAGGGGTGGCTATGGTATAATGGTTATTACTTCGGTTTGTGGTACCGACAATACGGGTTCAATTCCCGTTAGCCACCCCCAAGTGGGTCTCCACAAAAAAATAAAACTTCCTGTTATGTAGGAAGTTTTTTATTTTATACTAGGTCTAAATTTTTTAATACTTTGCCAGCCTCTTCCTTTATACTTTCCTCACCCAAAGCCATTAATATAAGGTTACGCTTTTCATTATCATAAATATTGCCAGCTCTCCTAATATTTGGAGCCATACTTATAAGTCTACTAAAGCTATCATCCCTCAACTTTGCTACAACTGAAAAAACGGTATTTCCTTTTCTTATTTTAGTTAATAATTCACTTTCCTCTACTATTTCAGCATTACTCAAATCAAAATAAGAAGTTCCTCTAAATAAATGAGTGTATTTTTCACACCAATCGTCATCTTCTGTTTTATATGTTAAGTACTTACCAGCTAAACGCTCCTGACTACTACCTACAAAAAAAGAAAAGGCATTGATTACCTCTATCTTTTTACAGGCAAGTTTATATTTATCTTTTGACTCACCTGTTTTTTTGTCTAATGAATTTTTTTCCCAATACAAATGTTTTTCTTGTATAATAGCTAACAATATATTGTCGCCAAGTTCCATATTATTACTTTACATCTAAATCTAATAACTCATTGAAATGTTCTCTTCCACCAAGAGAAGCATTAAAAGCTAACATTGGTTTTGTTTTATATGCAACTTCTGTTAATACTTTGGCTCCCAAACCTTCAAGTTGCTTTAATGTATCTTTGATAATAGTAATTTCTTCTTCAGAAAGTTTATCAAAAGATAAATTTTCAAATTGATTATTAAAATTGTAAACCACATATTCGTCCCCTGCGTTAGCATATCTAGTCTCACCATTTATGATATTTTCATTATTTAGTTCAGTAACAATTGGATAAATTTTTTCATCAAATGGTCCATAGTTATATCTTCTATAAGAAAACTCTGAAATTTGTTTATTATTCCTTTGTTTGCTAGTCAAATCAATTAAATAACAAATTTTAATCAACCCTGTAACAGTTGTATCCAAACGTTCCTTTAAAATAAAGGCAACTAATTGTTTGGTTTTTTCCTCCCATTTTATAGCTTCCATATGTTATGAGTATACCACATAAATTAAATTTTAGCCAAACATACATATACACATACACCTTAAATATGTGATATACTTCCAATGAAAAAAATAAACCAATTTTGTTATTAACAAATTATGGGTAAACCAAAATATCACTATATTCCAAATAAAAGTTATCTATCAAATTTCATAGATGATAAAGGACATATTTGGGTATTAAAATCAGAAAAAGAAATTTATAGAAGTAATCCAATAAATGAATTTAAAGAAACAGAATTTTATCCAAAAGATATAGAAGAAGTTTTACACCAAATAGAAGATGGTTTTTTAGAAATCTATAAAAATAAAATATCCAAATTTAAAAAACTTACAGAAAAAGAAAGAGTAACCCTTTCTGTCTTTGTTGCGTCTTTTATGCAACGGGTTAAACCCATAATAGAACACTCTAAACAAAATTGGGAAAAGATACGAGAGAGAGTAAACGAATTACAAAAATCAATAGACGATGATAAAATAAAAGTAGAACAAATCCCACATATTTTTGATACTAACAAAAAAAATTCTTTTAAACTAGAAGAATTAGATGAATTTTTAACTGACTATAAAAAACACCATTCATACTCAATGTTAAAAATTATACTTACTACACATAAATATATAAACAAAATGAATATTTCTTTTTTATATATTGAAGAAGACGAACTCAATTATATAGGTTCAGACAATCCATTTTGTATGACGGCCCCACTTAGGGAACAAAAATATGGGATAAATAGCTGGGGTAGTGACGTTGGGCTGGCACATAGAGATGTGGAAATATCAATTCCTCTTTCTTCAAAAATAACTTTGTTTGCCTCTTGGATGTATGATTTGCCTAATTATAAAAAAGCTGATAAAGACACAATTGAACAATTAAATTTTAGAGTGATGCGTCAGTCACCTTCTCTATTTTGTTGTGATAAAAAAGTTTTAGAAAAAATAAAATCTAATTCTAGTAAATAGCTAAATGTATGATACAAAAATTTTGGTGCCTAGACTGCGGTTTAGAGCTTTGTCGTTATGATTCTTTAAAAAATAAGTTTGATGTCTTTTACAATCCAGTAAATTTCAAAGATAACAAAACAAAAAGATTGGAAAAAAGTAAAAAACACAAAAATAAAAATATCATTCAGTCGTTGCCAGTAGAAATTGTAAGTAAGCTTTATCCTCAAATAACTATAAAACTTAAAGAAAAAGATTGGAATGAAAATCAAAAAGTTTTTGAAAGCGAAGATAAACAAGAAATTCTAGCTGAATTTGTAAAAAATTCAGAAAATGAAAAAGCTGTAAAAATAAATTTGCAAAAAGTTCTTAGTCTATGGGTTCATAATGGAAACGCCATTTGTCTAAATGATGAATGTGGTACTTGGTATAATTTAAGAATTTTAAAAGATAAAAATGCTAGTATCTAGACATTCATTAATATTATAAACGTTGACAAAACTTAAAAAATATGTTATTGTATAAACACAATTGAAGATAATTGCCAAGAAAAACCTTTTGGAAAGGACTGTCCAACAGTCTGCGGACGAAAAATTCGACGCTTTAAGGAAATGAATTACCATTTAGTTCATTTCTTTAAGGCGTTTTTTGTTCTTTATAATTTACAATAAATAATCAATGAGGGTCAAAATGTTTCAAAAATACGGACCCTCATTTTTTATTTAATATGTCCAATACTAAAGACAAAAAATGGGAACAGAAGACTAACTTCAGTAGCAAACCACCCACTATTACAGAGGCTTTAGCTTTATTAATGGTAAACCATTTGGATAATTTATTAGATGAACATTCAGAAGAAATAAAAAAAGAAGGAGAAAAAATATCCTACAAAAGATTGAAAGAGATAATCTTAAATGATTAGCCCCATATGGATACAATAAAGCTAAAAATATCTTATTCTCATAAAAATATAAAGCATAACCCATACTTCAAGGAAGTATCCCACGAAACAAGTTCAGACAAAAATGGACGTACAAATTATAGACAAATATATACTAACAACAATTGGAGACAGGAAGAAAAACAAAAAGGAAATTATATACCTAAATACTCTGTTACCTATTCTAATTACTATCACATAACTTCAAATCTCATTATAGAATTTTCCGTTGGAAAGTTGATAAATAGTGAAAATGTTACTCCCATAAGGGATAGAGACTATACTAGGGTAGTAAAAAGTCTCTATACATTCATACGCAAAATAGGTTTAAATAAAATAACAATTAAAGACATAGAAGAAGCCGTGATAGACACAGTAGCTATCCGAAAAGACTTAACAACGAATAAATTCTCTTATGAAATTCTGTCTGAAATTTCCAGAGTAAACTTTCGTCCAAGAACTAAAAATTTCTACTATACGCTATATAAAGAATATAATGGCTCCAGTATTAATTTTGGTAATACGAACATAAAGTTCACAGCATATAACAAAATAGCAGAAATACAACAAACTCCATATAAAACTATAGCAGAACAAAAAATTCTATCAAAATATCAAAAAAGACATCAAGAATTATTACGTTTTGAGTTTACCCTAAAGAAATCTCAATCTATAAAAAACAGATGGGGGAAATATGGTATACAAGAACCTAAATTGAAAGATATATTTTGTGAAAAAATATGGTCAGACATACTCAAAAGAGAAGTAGATAAAATATATGGTAATCCAATTACTTTTTTGTCTAATAGAGCTTATGCTGATAAATTACAAAAAATTATTCTGGATGATCCTAATATCAAGGCAAGTGTTAAAGAAAAGGTCCTATATTTGATAATACTAATTCAGACAAAAGGACTAGGACAATCTAGAAAAGAATATGGAAGCAGACAAACTTGGAGTACAAGAATCAAAATAGTAGAAAATATTCTACAAAAAAAAGCAAAACAAATAAAAAAACAAAGTATAGGGAGTAAAAGTTCTCTAAGAGAGATACTAAGGCTCTTTGGTATAAAACACAGTTGGTTGTAGAACAAAGTATAACTATATTAAAACGTCTAAAAAAATGGACATCTATTGTACAAATTAAGACAGTCTGGTGCTGAATTAAAATACATAGGTGTCTTTTTTGTCTAAAATGAAATGGCTAATTAAAGCAAAATTAAATTAAGATTAACTGGACAAATTGCAAAGGTCAACAATGTTAGCAATGTAGCAAGAATACTTTCCTTTAGAAGCTCTCGTTCCTGGCAACGTCCGTTTCTTAGTATTCTTGCTACTTTGCTAACGCCATCAGCTTTGCTGATAGGCGATACTCTCAGACACAAAAAAACAAGCTCTAAACATAACAAAGCTTGTCTATATATATTTTATCAAATAACAAAGAAAAATCGTTTAGAGCTTAGTTTTTGAAGCCCCACAAAGTATTATACAGTTAAAACGCCACCATTTTGTTTCTTGACTCTAAAACACTCACAAAACCAATACTTTTATCATACTGCAATGTCACACTTAAAAATATAGTATCATTTCTTCTGTGATAAAGGCCATCACTTCCAAATCTAACAACAGGATCCTCTGTCACACTATAAAAATTGCGATACCTATTCAAGTTTGAATTTTCATTTAAGTTTTTTAAAGTCAAAGTTAAATTAACAATAAATTGTTCAGCATTAGACTCCGATTGTGAAATATCCTCTATCTTCATATTCGAAAAGTCAAAGTTATCTTTGTCATCTTTATTTTTTTCCTCTTCAGGAAAACTATACACATTTTCGCTAAAAAAATTGCTAGCTGTAGACCACCTAATACTTGATATATTTTTATAGTAAGACAGAGCCTCCAAAGTAATTGTACCGGCTCTTTTTTTAATTTCTTCAGAAACTTCAAAATATATTTTATTTAATTCTAATTTCAAAATATATTTTTCATCTAAATGTTCCTTCAGTTTAGTTGTATTATCCTGAATACAATAATTCTTTTTTGAAAATGTTTTAAATTCTTCTTTGCAAGAATCTGAACCAAAAACATTATCGTTTGTACAAAAAATATAATCAAAATTAGGATTTTTCTTTACATATTCAAGTATTGATAACCAAATAACAGTATCCTTAAAACCTTTATCACCCCCTTTGGTGAATGGAGCCTTCTTTTTTAGAGACCTGTCCATAAGAACTCCTGAATCAAATTTAACAGTATCCAATATTTCTATAGCGTTGTCTTTTAAGATTTTATAAGCTCTTCTTGTGATTATCTTCTTATGGTCTTTTTTTAAAAGCTCCTTAACATTAACACCAACCCTCAAAGTTTTTAACTTATCTAAATTTTCTAAAATCTTAGATACTTTTATCTCAGTGTCCCACGCCAACTGAGATATTCTTTCTTGAATAACAAAGTCAGGGACAACTATTGTCAACTTGTCAGATAAGTCATTCTCTTCTATAAATTTCTTAATATAGGTTAGATTCCCATTAAATATTTTATCTAACTTATCATCCAAATCATAATGTACAAAATTAGTATCCACTACAATTTTAGTTTTTTGATTATTTTTCATTTAATTTTTTAATTGTTACCTATAAATACTAGCATCAAAAACCCTCAAAAGTCAACAAAGTTATAAAAGGATGTCTTTACAATAAGCCAAAAATGTTATATATTGTTTGTGACTACCTACAATATATATTCGAGAAAAAATAATAAAAGGTCTTAGGGACTGCTTGTTCTCTGTTTGTGTACAGAGACGGGTAGTCCAACCACCACAAACAGGACCTTTTGGTTCTCGAATAGTGGGTAGTCAGGTTAGGCTACCCTTTTTTGTTGCCTAAAAATAATTTAACCTAAAATGCATTTTAGGTCTAACAATAATCATATGGAAGAAAACAAAGAAAATAAAAATAAAAAAATCATAAAATGGACGATTATAATCATCTTAGGTTTAGTACTGTGGCAGTTTGTATTGGTGGCATTACCTTTTATTGCTCTATGGTATCTTTGGAAAAAAACCAGCTTAAATAAAAGTATTAAAATTATCATTACTATAGTTTTAGTATCTATGTCATTAATACTTTTCAAATCAGTAGAAAATTCTTCAAAACAAGCTGAAATAGATAAGACACTTACAATACAAATTACTGAACCAATGGACAATACAACAACTACAGAAAAAAACGCTGAAATAAAGGGAAATGTTAATTTGGGGGGAGCAACAATAAAAATAAACGGACGTCTTATTAAAAATGAGAGTAAAGAATTTGCTTATGATATTCCTTTGTCAGATATGATAAACAAAATCAACGTAGTGGCGACAAAAGGTGAATACACAACAAGTACATCACTGACAATAAATAGAGAACTGACTAAAGAAGAGAAAGCAACCCTTGCTGAAAAACAAGCCCAGGAAGAAGCAAAGCAAAAAGAAAAAGAAAAAGCTGAAGCGATAGCCAAGGCAGAAGAAGAAAAACAAATCAAACAATCACTTTCAAAGATGAGAGTAAAAGAAGATGATATAAAAAATATTACTTATTATACGGACAAAAGTAGTCCAAAATATACAAACTACAATGGTTTTTACCTAAATATTATTGACCACCCCACATTAGGTAAATATCTGTCCCTCAGTGTACAATACAGTGGAAATGATTGGCTATTTATCAATAGTTACATTATAAAAACAGATGACCAAACATTCACACTTTACCCAGATGAAGTTAAAAGAGATAATTCTACCTATGTATGGGAGTGGTCTACATTCATAGATTCAGATACTTTCCTCCCTATAGTTAAAGCGATAATTACCTCAAAAGAAACAAAAATTCGTTATCAAGGAAGTCAATACTACCACGACAGAGTTATTTCAAATACAGAAAAACAAGCTCTGCAGAATGTACTTGACGCATTTGATGCACTAAAAAAACAAACATAAAATACATTTTAGGTCTAAACAAATACCACAAAAAACAGGGTGCTTAAACCCTGTTTTTATTTATTACTTATCAACTTTTCTATTTCAGATTTTCTGTATCTTCTATGTCCTTTACTTGAAACACGTA
Source organism: Patescibacteria group bacterium (assembly GCA_028687045.1). GTDB lineage: Bacteria > Patescibacteriota > Patescibacteriia > Magasanikbacterales > UBA922 > UBA1557. The sequence goes on along the minus strand of JAQUAW010000005.1, from coordinate 2,078 downwards.
TAGACTTAAGATTACCAGCATTATCCCAACGTCTCAATGTTTCAAGATGTACATTCAAAATGCTAGCGACCTGTTTAATTGTAAGTAATTTTTCCCTTTTTGTATCCATAAAAAAATATTTGACATAAATTCAACATTATTATATAATTTTCAACACAAAATGTCAATTTTTTAGCTAAAACAACGACAATTTTATATGGACAACAAAGATATAACAAAAAAGGCAGTGGGTTATATAAGAGAAAGTACCAAAGAGCAGGGCAAAGGATATTCCCCAGAGGCACAAAAAAGAGCTATATCAGAGTACGCCGATAACAACAATATGAAAATTGTACATTGGTATAAAGACTTGACCTCTGGCCGTAAAATAGAGAACCGTTTAGAATTTCAAGATATGATGGAAGATGCTGAACAAGGACAGTTTGATTATGTCTTGGTCTATCATACTTCTAGATTTGCAAGAAATGTTGGAGATGCACGGAAATCAAAAACATACCTAAGAGAGAATCTAAATGTGGGTGTAATTTCAGTTACACAACCATTTGGCGACTGGGATGATCCTAATTCTTTTCTCAATGAAGGTATAAGCGAGCTATTTGATGCTTATTATAGTAAACAACTAAGTTTTTGGATAAAAACAGCAATAAGAGAAAAAAGAAGACGTGGCGACCAGCCTGGAGGTATACCAGCAATGGGATATAAAAAAGATATTTTGGGTGAAGATCCTGCAACAAACAGAAAAATATATTCAAGAGAGTGGAAAATTGATGAAGAAAAGGCCAATATTATTAAAGAAATATTTAGAATGTACTCTACTTCCAAATATTCAATTAGAGAATTAGCACAAATAATGAACTCAAATGGTTATAGAACTAACAACAACAGACCCTTTACAAATAGCTCAATAAGAGGTATACTAGCCAACAGAACATATTTAGGAAAGGTCTTTTCACCTAGAAAAAACTACCCCGAATTGGATGGTAAACACCCTGCCATAATATCTGAAGAATTATTCAACCAGGTTGAATCATTAAGATTACGAAAAGGGTCTAGTAGTGGGAGACCAACATCAAAAGATAAATTCTATCTGTTAAAAGGTTTGGTCTATTGTCAACATTGTCGTGAAAGGATAGAAAAAGAACTAGATATAAACCCACTCAGTCCAAAAATGTACTGTGAAACACTCCCTAGAAAAGGGGGTGGCATAGCTACATATACTTGTAAAGTAAACAAAGAATATAATGGTTGCACCCAGAAAAGGGCGATGTCAGAAAAGATAGACAAACAGATGTACCACTTTATGGCTGGCTTAGTATTGCCAGATAAATTGAAGGAAGAAATTATAGAAAAAGCAAATACAGAAATTGAAAAAAATAATGGAGCACAAGCCAATGAAAAAAGAATAAAAAAACTAAACAAAAAGTTACAAGATTATAATTTTATGTTTGTCGAGGCTGGCACTATTACAAGAACTCAATACCTTAACTATATAAAACCTATAAAATCTGAGATAGACCTATATGAAAAGATGTCGACTAAATCAAATATAGTAAAATACAAAAAGAAACTAATTTCAGAGATAATAAATAATTTTGAAAGAGAATATAAAAAAATTATAAAATCTCCAGAAGAATTGAGGTCCTGGATAATACTATTAATTGAAGCAATATGGATAAAAGATGAAAAAATAATTGGCATACAGGTTAAAGATGAATACAAAGATTTTTTTAAACAGGTAAAAGAAGTGATTGGTCAATTCCCGTTGGCCACCCCTTTGGAGATTTGCCATACAATTCAAATATGCCGCGGTGGTGAAACTGGTATACACGAGGGACTTAAAATCCCTTGGCAGTGATGTCGTGCGGGTTCAAGTCCCGCCCGCGGTACAAAGACTTTATTTATAAAGTCTTTTTTTATTTCAATTTTATAATTTTGAAAAAATAATTGAAAATTTGGGTTAATAGACAAAATGGTGGGGCTAAAAAGTTCAATTTGTGGCATAATATAGCTAAATAAGTAATAAGATTTAAATATGCTATATAAAAAAAGTGTCCCAAATGTAAATGTTTATGTCTAAA
>JAQUAW010000004.1 GCA_028687045.1 Patescibacteria group bacterium | reverse complement strand
CAATAGTATATCTACCATAAACACTTTCAGTGTCTTTTTTGTCTGCCAATAATTTTACAATAATAATAGTACTAGAGAAAGTCAAAGCCAAAGCCAAATAAATAGCTGACGATGCTGAAAATTTCATAGCAAGGAGTATCAAAAAGCCAAGAGAAGCTGTAAATATTACTTGGGCCATACCTGTAATGACCGCAACTTTACCAATACTCTTGATATGTTGAATATTGAGACTCAAACCTACTACAAACAAAAGTAAAACAACACCAAACTCAGCTAAAGCATCAAAAGTGTGTCCTCCTTCTTGCAACAAATTCAAAAACATGGGACCAGCAATAATACCCGCAATCAAATATGAAATCAAAAGTGGTTGTTTTAACAAACGTAAAACAAAAGCTACAGAAACAGTAATACCAAGCAATGCTGAAATTTGAAGAAAAATATTATCCATGTTTTTTTATTATTTGTTTATAAAAGTATTATAACAAATTTTTAATTTTTTTTCTACAGTTTTATTTAGCAAAAAATTTTTTGATAATATTTTTTATTCTAGAAAAAATATTTTCACCATTACTTTTCAAAAAAAGTCCAAACAAAATAGCTGTCAATCCACCAGCCGTAGCTGTCAAATATTTTTCGACCATATCAGCATTATCTTGATTCTTGGCTTGTTCTTGTTTCGTCACAAAATCTTCAGTTACACCAGTTTTCATAATATCATTTTGTGTACGTGGTAAAAGCTGATACTCTGTTTTGGTTTGATGCAAAAGTCCAGTGACAACAACCAAGTCACCTTCACGAAAAACATCTTTTTTAATTCCAGCTCCAGCTTTGAAATAAACTTTTATTTCTTCTGTCCCATCATCCACATACATATAAGAAGTTTTTATTTCAGTAATTTCACCATTTACTTTGAGCAAACTTCCTTCATAACTTTCTCCAACATTAGCCAATTCCACGACTTGTCCCTGTGGCAAATCAATATGTCCCACAACTTTAATATCACTTTTTTGTGATAATTTTATCCTGGTTTCATTACCACTCTCGGCAATTTCACCTGTAATTTCAACTACATCACCAACTTCTAATTTAGGAAAATCCTTACTATACATATATATTTGCACACCAGCGTTTTCATTTACAATATAAAAAAACTGTGTGCCCAATACTCCAGGTTCCACAGCAACAGTGCCAGTCACAAAAACAACATCACCAATATCTTCATCACGTACTTTTGCTAAACTAGTGTTTATTACTGGTTTTACAGAATTACTTTTGCCTTTGATAATTTTGCTACCTTTTACTTCTGGTAACACAGTTACAAAATTTTCAGCACCCGGAGTTACCACACTCGTCCAAAGCCATTGTCCTTCACTATCCCGAACATAAGAAGCACCTTCAACCACATCATCAAATCTTATTTCTGTAACAATTGTACCATCTGGATAAAGAATACGAACCGAATCGCTAGTATTATTCAAAGCTAATTTAGTATCTTGTCGTCCAAAAACTTTGTACTCGTGAGCCAGAATATTTGTATTATCTGGAAAAGTATAAGCTTTGGATCCACCCTCTTCATCATCAAGTTTTAAACCTGAAATATCCAAATCTTCATCTGTAGGATTATAAAGTTCAATAAATTCTGTTGTGTCAGATCCTACTGGATTTGGCAATATTTCAGAAATATTCAAAACCGAAACATTACTTTTACCATTATAACCTCCCACAAAATCACTGCTCAACTTCACAGTAACAATAATTTCTTTTTTACTATTATTTGTGCCATCATCTACTTTTAGCGTGACACTATAAACTCCCTCTTTTGAAAATTTGTGTTCTACACTAGCACCTTCATCATCGGTACCATCCCCAAAATCCCAATTAAAAGCAAGTTTTTTGTTATCAGGACTGACAGTATCAGAAGCATCAAAAGTCGCCCACTCGTTGACGGCGACTTCAATATCAGCATCAATGGCAATTATAGGAGCTGCACTTTTACCTTCCACAAGATTTTTTGTCCCAGCTGTCACTTTGATACTCCAAACCCAACTGCCATCATTTGTTTTGACATAGCTCATATCTTCCTCAGCACTGCCTGGATAGCTAACCCTATCAACGACTGAGCCATTTTGGGTATAAATTTTTACTTCATCTCCACCAGTGTTATTGAGAGCAATACCAGTCATACTACGTTTGAAAACAAGATAATCCCCCGGTTTCAAAATACCTTGCTTGATTGTATATTTTTTCTTGGTTGAGTCCGACAATTGCCAATCTTTCAAATCTACGGTTTCTTGTCCATTATTAAAAAGTTCAATAAATTCATCTTCACTATCACTACCTTTAGGATTGGGAAAAACTTCATTAATAATGATATTACTTTGCAAAACAATATTCTCATTTATTTTTTCTCCATCTTCATTTGTTATCGAAAAAATATTTTTGGTATTTTTGGTAATCGTGTCAGTAATCACAAAATCATAATAATCATTGTCAGCATCTTGTCCATCCACTTTGCGAATAAGAGAATAAGGATCGCTTGCAACAGGAGCATTATCAAAAATATTACCATCATCCCAAGAGCCATAAACTACTTTGTCAATTTCTTTGCCACTAGGATCCGTCAGCAACAATAAATCGCCAGCATTATTCAAGTTGCCTTTAGGTTTCTCTATCACAAAAAAACCTTTAGCATCTATTTTCCCAACTAAAATGGTTTCTGTTTCACTACCATCATCCAGTTTCCAGCTAGCCAAATCAATAGTTTCGGCAGTATTATTGAAAAGTTCAACAAACTCATCTTCACCATCAGTAGGATCTGAAACAAACTCGTTGATGACAATATCACGTACATTATAACTTTTGCTATTTACTTCTGAAGAGTTTCCACTCCCACCACCAGAACTAGGTGGAACATTTTCAATTATTTTAATAATATTTAAACCACTTGGTGTAGGTTCACTCGTCACAGCAAAATCATTTTTATTATTCCCAGTGTTTTGTCCATCCACAATTCTAGCAACAGAATTTGGATCAGAAGTTACAGGTGCATTGTCAGAAACATTTTCATCATCAGGATCTTTCCAATTACCATAACGTACTTGGTCAACAATATTACCTAAATTATCATAAAGCACAATTCTGTCACCATCATTATTAAGTTTAATTGTTGAGTTTATATTTATAAAAAGAAAACTATTAGGATCCAAAACATTATCCAATACCACCATTTCTTTAGTACTGGTACTACCTTTTACACCCACACCTTCATGCAATTTCCAATCTTTCAAATTTACCGTTGAAGTAGAGCTATTATAAATTTCTACCCATTCCTTATCAATACCAATCGAACTTGGATCGCTAACAAATTCGTTGATAACAACTCCATAATAATTATCATTGGTACTCGTTGAATTTGTTGGTGGAGTTGATGTTGTGTTTTCATTAACAACATTTAAAATTAAGGTGTCATTTCCAACACCACCTTGATCATCAGTCACTTTCAATTTAATATCATAATGTCCAGCACTTGAAAAAAAATAAGAAAAAATAGAACTGGTCGACAAAGTACTATTGTCCAAAAGCCAATTATAATTTACAATCTGTCCATCACTATCACTTGATTGACTTCCATCAAAATTTATTTCTTCACCAACTTTGAAATTGGTACCATTAGTAACGATTTTTGCAGTAGGTAAAATATTTTCTGTTGGAGGATTATTATCAGAAACTGACCAATAATTTTTTTGCCCTACAGTATTACTGTCTGGATGTTCTTGCCAATTTTTGACATCACTTATTGATTGATTGAAATCAATTCTTTCTAATGAATTATTATTTTCTATTTGCTTATAAGTAAACTTCTCAACAAAATAATCACTAGCTCCCCCACCTGTCTTCAAACCTACTTCACCACTACTGCCCAAATCATCCCAAGTGCTATCCAAAACTAAAAATTGGAAATCTGGATACTTATTAAAAAAATAAGCATCATTCTCCACTATTACAGCATACTGATGGGATGACAATACAAAATCTTTTTTTAAACTTTTTTGACTTACTTTTAAAAAATGATTTATACCAGGGTCTGTACTAGAATTTGATTCCCAAAACCTCCAACCTTCTAAATTTACACTCTCATCACCTTTGTTATAAATTTCCAACCACTGAAAATTACTGTCAGCACAACTGGTCGGACAAATCTCTGTAATTACAATATCATTATTTGCACCACGTGCAAAATTTTTAAATAAAAAAACACTCAAGAGGAGTGTTGATACAACAAAAATAAAGCTGATTGAAACAAAAAATTGTTTTTTCATATCCCCCTTTTTAAGAATTAATTTTAAAACTAAAAATATTATAACACAAAATTTTTGAAAATAAAATAAGTTGTATTTACCAATTATTGTGCTATACTAGCATTAACAAACTAATCAAAAAATATGCAATACAATAAACTAATCCGTGACAAAATCCCTCAAAATTTAGACAACAAAAATGTAAAATACAAAATACATATTGCTGACGAAAAAGAATATGAAGAAAAATTGAGAGAAAAACTTGGCGAAGAAGTGCAAGAATTTTTGAAAAGTTCAAACGTAGAAGAACTTGCCGATATTTTGGAAGTGGTCTATGCCCTATGTGATTTTTATAAAATAGACAAAGAAAATTTAGAAAAGATAAGAAAAGATAAATTTGAAAAAAAGGGAGGTCTCAAAAATAAAATTATTTTGGAAGAAAGCTAGAAATTCAAAATTAAATTCTGAAAATAAAAAACGATTCTTTATCAAAAAGAATCGTTTTTTATTTAAATAATTTTCGTAATTTCGTACCTTTCTGCACCCTAGGCGCATCCGCCTTGGGCGGAGTATTTCGTATCCTAATATACTAATTAACCAATAAACCAATTAACTTCATTATGGTTTTCTCACGTAAGACAATGGATTTACATTTTTATTATTAACACGAATTTCAAAATGAACATGGGGACCAGAAGAATTACCAGTAGAACCCATCAAAGAAATATTTTGTCCTTGAGTTACATAATCTCCCACATTTACCAACAACTTTGAATTATGTCCATAAAGAGAAACTATACCATTACCATGATCAATTTTAATATAACAGCCATAACCATTATTCCAACCACACTGTGAAGTAATAACAGTACCTTCTTTTGTGGCATAAATTCTAGTACCAATAGGTGCGGCGATATCTAAAGCATTATGGATCAATCCAAAATATTGAGTAATAGTTTTAGCATCCGAAGGCCACAAATAACCAGAACCAGCTGGAGTAGCCACAGATGAAATAGGTACTACATCATTAAACGAACTAGGTCTTGTTACTATACTAGTTTTAGTAGGTATGACAACAGCAGCTTTCTTTTCACCACCAGGAATTATCAAAACTTCGCCAATGACGATATCAGCACCATCTTCTTCTAATTTGTTAAACTTCACTATTTCATCACTTTCAGCATTATAATTTTTTGCTATCTTGGAGACAGTATCTCCCTTTACAACTTTATGTGTCACACCATCCACAGGCAATATACTAAGAACCTGACCAGGTTTTATATAAGAACGAGTTGTTAGATTGTTAGCCCACAAAATTGTGTTAACATTTATTCCAAATTCTTTGGCAATCTCTCCAATCACATTTCCAGATTGAACTGTATATTCTATAATATCATTATTACTACTACTTTTGACAATTTGAGTTGTACTATTTGATTCACCACTATTTTCTCCAGAAGATCCTGGTATAATAGTTGGTTTAGTAACAGCTGAACCACCTGTGGTTACAGAAACCAAATCTGATGTTGTTTGCTGAGAAATATCTTTCAAATCTTCAGTAGAGACACTCCCCGACTTCCAATCACCTACTTTATTATTAACATTATTTGTATTATCCAAAATAACAATTTCTTCTTCTGAAAAATCTTGATCACCAGGTCCGACTACTTTGTATAATAAAGAATTACGCCCTGGAATCTCTCCAAAAGCTCTAGTGTACAATATAGTATGTGGAACCATTATTAAAAAAAAGAACACAAACAAAAGTAACTGCAAAGTCCCTCTTCTACCAAAAATCTCTATTTTACTTTCTTTTTTAAGAAATTTTAATTTAGCAAAATATTTCTTAATATAAAAAAATATTTTAAAAAGAGCAAATCCGAGTGTACCTTTATAGATATTATTGATAAACAACAAAAAACGCCAGATAATAGAAAAAATGAAAAAAAGACTTTTTTTAAAATAAATAAGTCCTCTCAAAAACCACAATAAAACTTGATAAAACTTCTTGTTCATAAGTACGATGTACTATACCAGATTTTGATATATTTTTCAACCTTTTATAAGCTTACAAAAAATGTTTTAATTCAAGAAAAATACTTAATATCAAACAAAAAATCACTTTATTAGGTGATTTTTTATTTCTCAATTTCTTCTAAGTTTTTAAAAAAAATAGTCAAACGGAGTGGGAGGATGGTACAGATATTTCACTGTTTACCTTCCTCCCCTCCATAAGATAGTCTTGGAAAACAGTCGACGATCTAGTCGTCGATGTTCTCACAATGGAGTTGTTCGATCTGCTTCTCGGTCAGGAAGCTAGATGCTTCCTGGATGAACCGGTCGCAGATTGTCCAACGGATGTCCTGCTGGGTCAGTCGCCACTCCTCGACCTTCCAAACCTCAGAAAAAGAGACCTTCTGATTTGCCTGTTTCCAGGCCTCTAAGTAGGAATTCTTCTTGGTCTGGACGAGTTGATCAATGGTGATGTCGATGTCTTCAGGTCTCTTGTTGAGACCTTCCAACAACATCTCCATCTTGTTAAGGAGAGTGATCCGAAGAGATGAGTAGTAGCACATCTCGTCCGCGCAGAAAGTGTAGGGCAAGATCTCACCACGGAAGTTGACGATCTTCCAGAGGAGGTCCACGAGACTGCTATTACGCCTCTCGAGGTACATGCCAGCCTCTTTGGAAAAAGTACAATCCTTGCCGTAGAAGTCCAAGCAGCGTCGCGCGTAGCTCTCGCAATTACGCTCTTGCCCCTCGTGGTAAGTCCTGTACTTCTCAACCAGATCCTCGAGACGTCTTCCCGTCTCAACGCTGAAGATCCTGCCTACGCAGTGATTCATGTAGCGGAATTGCTTCCACAGTTCATCAATGGCCCGAAAGTTGAGATCCTCCAGCCACTGACGTCGCTTCTGATCCTCCTTCTCCAGCGACTTGCGTCGGAAAAGCTCCTCCTGAAGGAGGTGCGTTTTCACCCCCCCCATCATGGACCAGGCGACGTAAACATGACAGCTGGAGAACTCTCCTTGATAGGAACAGGAGTACAACTTCGTCTCCGGCAGGGACGAAGAAGTACAGGCGGCGGCCGAAGCGAAAAGAACAAACAAAATAGCAATGATGTTGCGAATCATGATGATACTCCACCCCAGATGAAAGTTGTGCCCGAACAGATATGTTCTGTCGGCGTGGGGACTTCTACTTCTTTTTTACAAAGAAACAAAAATCCCTTGCCGACACAAAGTTCCATATAAACTATCTTTTGTAATGTGCTTGTCCGTCAAAAACGGAACAGCATAATATATCATGAATTTGACCCTTTGTCAATGATATATTCACTTAACTTAGCTATTGAAAAAAAATATAATATCTGTTATTATAGCTGAGTAAAAATAGTATGGTACCGTAGCCAAGCGGTAAGGCAGGGGTCTGCAAAACCTCTATTCGTGAGTTCGATTCTCGCCGGTACCTCCATTAAAAATTCCTAAATTTAGGAATTTTCAATTTTCAAACAATTTCTTAATTTTAAAATTGAATGTTTTGTGCTAATAAAAAGCAACTTGTATTTTACAAGTTGCTTTTTTAGCCTTTTAAGGCTTTTTTTATCTATAAAACACTTCCATTTTCACTCTTTTGACACCAAAAGCCACAGCTTCAGCTCTACTTGGCATCCAAATATCACCTCTACCATAACCATATCTAGCATTCATTCTGTCTCTGACAACAAAGATCTTGTCACCATAAAGTTCAGGAAAACGAACTTTGGTACCAAGAGGTAAAAAATTAGTAGCAATAGTGTTTTGTTCACCTTCTTGTTCATAATGTTCACACAGATTGTAATGAAAATCAGCAGGAATACAAGGTGTACTGTCTGTTTGAGCAGCATCACTAGAATAAGCTGTCATAACAGCCAAAACGACCATTCTAGGCTCAGCTTCTTCCATATCAGGAAAAGATACAGAATTCTCAATAATTTCAGTTTTTTCATTATTATTAGAAAACAAATTGCTCAACCCAGCCAAAAATACCGGTTTTGCTTCTACTATTTGAGGTAAAAATGAGTTTACAAAGAAAGATAAGATAACAACAAGTGAGACAGACACCTCAAAAAGTTGTCTATTTAGCCTTTTTTTGAAGAATTTTTTCATATATTTGTTTTTTTCGGTAAATTGTAGTTGGTTAAAATTTGATTTTTGCCAAAATAAAAAGATACTCTTATACTAAGTACCTTATTTTTACCGATGCCCTATTGTAGCATAATATAGCAATTTTGTCAATAGTTTGATACAATATTGATGGCTACTGACTTATTAGTTAATAAGTTTTTTAGTTGATTACAAATAAACAAAATATGACAATTCCTCAAATAAAAAAACGCTCTTATGGTTATGTAAGCAACCAAAAGAAAAAAAACAATAAAAAGGAAGATTCTGACCTCAAGAAGAAAATTAAAAAAATATTAATATATACTTTTCTTTTTTTGACAGTATTTGGTTTTTTATTTGTTACAATTTTGACAGCTTGGATTAGTAAAGATTTGCCAGACCCTGACAAACTAACTGATAGAACAGTAGCTCAAAGTACCAAAATATATGACAGAACAGGCACACACCTCCTCTACGAAATATTTGGTGATGAAAAAAGAACTCTGATAGAGCTTGACCAAGTACCAAAAAACTTAATAAACGGTCTTATCGCTACAGAAGACACTACCTTTTATCAACACAAAGGTATCCGTCCACTTTCTATTATTCGTTCTATACTTGTCGGTATTTTTACTAAAAAGAGTATTGGTAGTGGTGCTTCTACACTAACACAACAACTCGTTAAGAACGCTATTTTGACAGATGAACGTTCAATACTTCGTAAAATAAAAGAAGCAGTAATGACAATACGCATTGAACAAAAATATAATAAGGATCAAATCTTAAAAATTTATTTCAATGAAATACCTTATGGCTCTAGTAACTATGGTATAGAATCTGCTGCTGAAAGTTATTTTGGAAAACACGCTAATGAATTAAGTCTTGCCGAAAGTGCTACTTTAGCAGGATTACCAAAAGCTCCTTCAACATATTTAAATGATCACGAAGCCCTAAAAGCTCGTCGAGATTTTGTTTTGACTAGAATGTATGAAGAAGGATACATAAAAGAAGAAGAAAAAAATTCAGCCCAAGCAGAAGAATTGGTGATAAAACAAACCTTTAACAACATTGAAGCTCCTCACTTTGTTATCTATGTCCAAAAACAATTAGTATCCAAATATGGTGAAACTATGGTAGATACAGGAGGACTCAAAATAATTACAACACTTGATTGGGACAAACAAGAAATAGCCCAAAAAATAATGGACGAAGAAGCTGACGAAATTTTGGGAGCAGCTGACGCTGACAACACTTCTCTTGTTTCTATTGACCCTAAAACAGGACAAATCCTAGCTATGATTGGTTCAAGAAATTTTTTTGATAAAGAAATAAAAGGTACATTCGATGTGGCAACATTAGGAAAACGTCAACCTGGTTCATCATTCAAACCTATTATTTATGCTGCCGGTTTTGAAAAAGGTTATACACCAGACACAATCTTATTTGATACAATCACCAATTTTGCTGTTTCAGGAAAAAGTTATATTCCTAAAAATTATGATCTAAAAGAAAGAGGACCTTTGACAGTAAAACAAGCTTTACAAGGTTCACTCAATATTCCCGCTGTCAAAATGATGTATCTTGTTGGAGAAAAAGATGCCAAAAGTTTTGCTCAAAAACTAGGATATACTACTCTTAGTAATGGTAATTTTGGTTTGACACTTGTACTTGGTGGTGGCGAAGTAAAGCTTATTGAACATACCAATGCTTTTGCTGTTTTTGCCAACAGAGGTTACAAACATGATATAACTAGTATTTTAAAAATTGAAGATGAAAATGGTAAAATCTTAGAAGAGTGGAAAAACCAAAAAGGTGAAAAAGTGCTAGATGAAAAAGTTGCCGACAATATTAACAGTATTTTAAGTGATGATCCTGCACGTGCTTATGTCTTTGGGGCCAATAGTGTTCTTACATTGCCAGGTAGACCAGTAGCTGCCAAAACAGGTACTACACAAAATTATGTAGACTCTTGGGCTATGGGTTATACACCATCTCTTGTTACAGGTGTCTGGGCTGGTAATACTGACAATACACCTATGAAACAAGGTTATGGTGGTAGTATGGTAGCTGCAAAAATCTGGAACAGTTTCATGCAAAAAGCACTACAAAATACGGCTGTAGAACAATTTGCACCAACACCAAAAAATGATGCTACAAAACCAGTCCTTAGAGGTTCTGAAGGTGGTAAAGTAACACTAAAGGTTGACAAAGCCACTGGTAATCTTGCCACAAGTTCAACTCCACCAGAATATATAGAAGAAAGAACTTATATCCAACCACATTCTATCCTTTATTATGTCAACAAAGATGACCCACGTGGTGAACCACCTACCAACCCGGCAGATGATCCTCAATTTTCAGCCTGGGAACAAGGTATTCAAGATTGGATAGCTAGAAATCAAGAATCCAATCCTGATTGGAAATTTAGTTTTGAAGAGCCACCTACAAAATATGATGATGCCCACAGTCTGGAATTAATTCCAAGTTTAGAAGTAGTTTATCCAGAAGAAGGTCAAACTCTTACAAACAGACAAATAGATACTGACGTTCGTGTTACAGCGCCTAGAGGTGTATCAAAAGTAACCTACAAAATAGACAACGTCTATGTAGATGTGGTAAACGCACACCCTTTCAACCTCCACTATTACATGCAAGAACAAAATTCAGGTGAACATACTATGACAATTATTGTAGAAGATGATGTAGGAAACAAATTCCAAAAAGAAGTTAAATTCAAATTAGATGCACCTGATGTCAAACCTTCTGTAATATTCTTAAATGATTATACAATAATTAATAGTGCTTCTTTCCCAAAAACAATAACACTAGAAGCCATAAAAATATCAGAAATAAAAAAGATTTCTTTATACTATGAAAAAAATGGAAACAAAAGTTTGATAGGAGAAATGAATAACTTTTCTGAATTACAAACAAATCAAATATTTGTATCTTGGAAAGACAATCCTGGTATAGGAAATTACAAATTAATAGCTGAGACGCTAGACAAAAAAAATGAAAAAACAGTAGAGTCAGTCAATATAGAAATAAAATAAACGAACAGCCACCAAAAAATTGGTGGCTTTTTTGTTTTACAAAAAGAGTTAGTTATACTATAATCTAACTATAATTTTTATAAATAAAAATATGCCAGACAAACAAGGTGAGTATGAAAATTTAAAAGAGGATCTGTCCAAAATGGGTAAATGGGTTACTCACTTCCAAAACAAACAAACATCTTTGGAAAACAGAATTTCCTACTTAGAAAATAAACTAGAGACAAAGCTGGTAGAGACCACATCCACGGAAACAACAAGCAAACAAACCACACAAACTCAAGGAGACAGTGGCAAACTTTTATCTATTTTAGAAAATTCAGAAACACAAAAACCAAATGATACAAAAAAGACTTTTGGCATACTTTCTATAATCGTTGGTGTTTTTTCATTTTTGGGATTTTTCTCCACTTACGAAAGTATCTACATGTTTATGGGATTGATCCTTATTGTGGTTGGTGTCTTGTTGGTGAATGAAAAACAAAAAATGACAATAAATACTGAAGAAAAAAATGTAGCCGAGGTAAAAGAAAATGAACACAACAAAATAAAAAAAGAGACTTCTTTCGAAGAAGATATTGGTATGAAATGGTTTGCTCGAGTAGGTATTTTGGCTTTAGTAATTGGTGTTGGCTTTTTTATAAAATACGCCATTGATATGAACTGGATAAATCACCTAACTAGAATAATTCTAGGCGTAGTCTTAGGTATTGCTCTGGTAATCTTTGGTGAAATAATTTCTAAAAATGAAAAATATCTGAATTGGGGAAAAACTTTGGTAAGTGGTGGTATCGCTATTACCTATTTTGTTGTCTACGCTGCTTACTACTTTCCTAGCTACCGAGCAGCTATAGGCATCACCCAATTAACAGATATCATATTTTTGACATTCATAGTTTTGTCAGCAATTTATCTTTCTATAAAAGACAATTCAAAAATAACTGTCGCAGGAGCTTTCTTCTTGGGATATACAACCTCACTACTTAGTAACAATTTTGAGATGATAACTCTTGTTTATAATCTTTTATTAAGTATTGGACTCGTAGCTGTAGTGGCGTACAAGAAATGGCCTGTTATTGGTATTGCCGGAATTGTGTCTTCTTATATTATGCATTCACTTTGGCTCGCAGATAACCCTGAAAGTTCCTTTGCCTTGATAATGATACCTCTTATTATTTATTTTGTTTCTTTCTCCATACAATCATTTTTCTTGAGTAAAAGACAAGAGCTTTGGAAACAAAATGTTGCCATGCTTTTAATAAATTCACTTTGGTTTTTCTTGATTGCCTATGGACAATTTGAAACTTTCTACCCAAGTCTAACAGGTTTGTTTACCTTTCTTTTAGCCGCCTTCCACTTATTTGGCTTTTATCTTTATCAATCAAGCCAAGAAGAAAAAGCAACCACAACAAATCTATATATAGCTCTTTTCTATTTGACACTCGCAATTCCTATCCAATTCAATCATGATCTCATCACTTTCATCTGGGCTCTAGAAACACTACTATTGACTGCATTAGCCTTCAAACTAAAAAACATCCCTCTAAAAAGAACGTCTTACTTTGTTGGACTAGCTACTATTTTCAAAGCCTTAATTTATGACACCACAACACTACACGCCTTTAATCCAGCAAATTTCTTAGATAGTACAAGAATGTTTTCCCTTTTGTTTACGGCTCTTTGTTTTTATATCATCTATAAAATATTTGAACTAAACGAACAGATGTTAGACAAAGATGATATAAAAATATACAAAGTTTACTCTTGGTTAGCTTCCGGACTTTTGTTATTAACAATTTTCTTGGAATTACAACCACAACACACTTTCTTGGTAACAGTTATCTTGGCAGTATTATCTTTGTCATATTTGTTCGTTTCAAAAGTTGGAAAAAGAAATATTTTGGCTCAGTCAGTTATTATCTTTGTACTATTATCACTGAAAATTCTTTTATACGATTCTACTGAATTACATGAATTTAGTTTTGACAATTTCTTGGATAGTACAAGATTCTTTTCCTTCATAATATGTATCATTACATTTTATATTGCTAGTTATTATCTAGAAAAAAAGAAAACTCTCTTAGGGGCGTCAGAACAAACACTAGTAAGTATTTATTCTTATCTAGGAACACTATTAGCCTTTATATTAATCACATTAGAAATGAAAGATTTCTGGATTTCTATTGGGTGGTCAACACTTGCACTATTAATTCTATTAGTAGGTATTGCGTATAGGAAAAAATATCTCCGCCTTCAAGGTCTGTTTGTTTTGGCAATCACCATTCTAAAAGTCTTTGTTTATGATACTCGTGGTTTGGAGACTATTTACCGTACAATATCATATATGGTTCTTGGTATCATACTTCTATTAGTTTCCTTTGTTTACACCAAATATAAGGACAAACTAAAAGAAATAATATAAGAAATATAAAAAACAGTCCTGAAAAGACTGTTTTTGCTTGGTTTACATATTACAAAGTCTATATTATAATGGATTGATAATCTCTTAAATATGAATAAAATCCTGGAATCATGTAAATTTGTTAGTGAAAAGTCAAAACATGTAAAAATAAATGAAAACAAACTTGTTGATTTTGCAAAACATTTTTCACCTGAAAATATACAACACTGGTTTTTTGTGTCCCCTTTTGATCTTACAAAATTAGATTCAAAAGATTTACTTAATTTTTTATTAATTTTTAATTCTCTTAACTTTTCCTATTGGGGAAAACCAAAATGGGAGATAACTTATCAAGGACAAAAAATAAAAGGTGGATCATATTGTATGATGACTTCCCTTGGAAAAGCTATTGAAAATAATTTTTCTATTTTGGATGCAAAATATTTATCACAAATTAGTGAAAATGATTTAGCTAAAATTTTAGAAGGTACAATAGAAATACCATTGTTTCAAGAAAGATTACAAATTATCAGAGAAGTTGGAAAAAGTTTATTGGTTAATTTTTCAGGTAACTTTTCCAACTTAATAAAACAATCAAACAATAACTCACAAAAAATTATAGAACTGCTAATAAAATATTTTCCATCTTTCAAAGATGAAACAAATTATAAAGGACAACAAATTTATTTTTACAAAAGAGCCCAAGTACTTATCAATGACATTTCTCAGACAAGTAAAGAACATTTTTGTAAAATAAAAAATATTGAGGAACTAACAGCCTGTGCTGACTACAAAGTACCTTTTGTTTTACGCCGACTTGGTATTTTGGAATATGACGAACAACTAAGCCACAAGATAGACAACTACATTGAATTAAAAAAAGATAGTGCGGAAGAAATAGAAATTAGAGCCAATACTGTCTGGGCTAATGAAATAATCAAACAAAAAGTTCAAGAAAAATTTCCGCAAATAAATTCTATACAAATAAACGATTCACTTTGGTTACTGGGTAGAAAAGATTTACCAGATGATAAACCTTATCATTTAACAAGAACTACTGCTTATTAAATAATTTTATGAAAATAGCAACTTGGAATATCGGTGGCGGTTTCATTTCAAAAAACAATAGTTTAGACTTTAATGAAGAAAATCTAGATTATTTTGTAGAAGAAATAAAAAAAATAAATCCAGATATTATTTGTTTACAAGAAACACACACTTCTAAAAACACAAACCAACCAAAAGAAATTGCCAAAAAACTTGGCTATAAATATTTTAGAACAAAGAAAGTTTCTGATTCTCACTTAAAAATTAATCAAAAATTGTCTTTAGCTATTATTAGTAAGTTTCCCATAACTGATTCAAAAATACACAAATTACCAAACCCAAATATGGAATTTGTCTGGAAAAATAAAAAAGTGATGTCACACGACAAAATTATTTTTGAAACAAGAATAAAATACAATGATAAAATAATTAGGGTGTTTTCTGGACAGATGTCCCCTTTTAGAAAATTTGGTAGAGATTTTTTGGAAGACGACTTTAGCAACATAAGAAACAAAATTGAAAAGATAATTTTGAAAGAAAAAATGCCAACAATATTTTGTGCTGATATGAACTTTAATGGGGATATCAAAAAATTATTACCAAACGTTTTTGAAAAAAAATTTCAAGCTGTTTTGAATAATAAACCAACCACACCAAAAGGTAGACCTTATGATAAAATTATTGTTTCAAAAAAATGGAAAAAAAATAATTCAAAAATAATAACAGGCCGAGCCGATCATTACCTTTGTGTGACTGATTTAAATTAAAATATAAAAATAATTTATTTGATGTTAGAGTTTATTTTTATAACTCAACACTACTAAAATTGTTCAATCTCTAAAAACATATCTGAAACAAAAAACAACTTTTGAAAAAGTTGTTTTTAAAATTTAAAATTACTAAATTTAAAATTATTGTCTAATAGGCATCACAATGTACAAATAATCATCTTTACCTTGAGGACGAAAAATACATGGGGCATCTTTACTATTTACACCAAAAACAACATTGTCACTTTCCATATGTGAAAGTCCATCTAAAACATAACTATGATTGAGTAAAATAGAATTTTCTTCACCTTCAATATCCACATCAATAGCAGAACTATGTTCACCTGCTTGAGTACTAGAAGAAGAAACTCCAATATTTTTTTCAGTCACATTCAAATCAAAAGATACAGCATTGACTCCTGTGGAAGTGAAAAGACTAGCAGCTTTAATTTTGTTAACCATTACATCAAGTGGAAATACAGCAGTGGTCTTGAAATTATCGGGAATTATTTGAGTATAGTCAGGATATTTACCATCAATCAAACGACTAGTCATTTCGAAATTATCATAACGAATGGCTATTTGATTATCACTAATCCAAACACGAACAATATCTTCTCCACCATGACTTTTGGCAGCCTGTAAAAGTCTATTTATTTCATAAGCAACACGAGAAGGCACAATACATTTTATGTCTTTAGTTTCACCTTGAGAAACTTTTATTTTTGCTTCTGCCAAACGGTAAGAATCAGTTGCGGCAAGAACTAAACCATCAAATTTTTCGGAGAAAAAAGAAAAGAAAATTCCGGATAATTCTGGACGTATTTCATTTTTTGCAACGGCAATTATGACTTTGGCAATAGCGCTTTTCAAATCTTCTATTTGCAAAACGTAAGAATTCAATTCTTCTACTTCTGGCAAAATTGGATAATCTTCATCCGTTGATCCTTTTATTTTGGTACTAGAATTACCGCTAGTTATCAAAAGCTCATTATCTTTTTTGCTTATTTCAACCTGTTCGTTGGTTAACAAACGAATATAATCTGTCAAAGTTTTGGCAGGAACAGTAAACGAACCTTGTTCTTCTACCTTGGCACGAAGTTGTGTTTTAACAGCAATTTCTAAGTTTGTAGCACTTACTTCAATTCCTGAATCATTTGTTTTTATTAAAACATTACTTAAAATCGGTAAGTTGGTATGTTTACTAGCTAGAGAACTCACGAGACTCAAAGAATATTCTAGGTTTTCTTTTGTGCATGTGAATTTCATATTGGTGTCGTATTATTAGTTTATATATTTATAGAACTAGTAGTTAACTATAGGGCCTGTGTACTGAGTGGAAAAGTGCTTATTTTGTTTTTGTTTAGCCAAGATTTTGTATTAGCAATTGTTTATATGTTGTGTTGGTAAATGTTGTTTGTTTCGGGATAACTTTTTTTGGTATTTTTTTCTGTGTATTGTCTGTGTATATTTTTTTTGTTATTAACAGTGTTTATTGTTGTTTATCTACAGTTTTGTGTATATTTTTTTATGTTTATTTTTCTTTTTTTTAAATAGAATTTGCGTAAAGTCTTTGTTTTATCATTTCCAAATCTTGTTTTAGTTTTAGATCATTATCAATATTTGTTGAAATCTTAGTATGAGCATGCATAGCTGTGGTGTGGTCTCTACCACCTAACTCGTCACCAATATTTGGATAGGATAATTTCAATTCTTCACGTAATAAATACATTATTATTTGACGAGGAAAAGCTAGTTTTTTTTCACGACTTTTTCCTAAAACATCTTCTATAGAAATATCAAAGTAACTTGCTACTACGTTGACAACTTCACGAGGTGTCAACGAACGTTTCATACTTTGTTCTGCAAAACTTGATAATACTTGCTTCAATGTTTCTTCAGTAGGTACAATATTTTTTAATTCGTGATAAGCAATTATTTTGTTCAAAGCTCCTTCGAGTTCACGAATATTATTTTGAACTTGAGTTGCAATAAATTGAATCATTTTTTCATCAATTTTGAAATCTTTTTCTTGTGCTTTCTTTTGTAAGATAGCAAGACGTGTTTCAAAATCTGGAGCAGAAATATCAGCAATCATTCCCCATTCAAATCTACTTTTCAATCTGTCTTCTAAAGCAGGAATTGCTTTTGGTGGACGATCACTTGTTAGAACTACTTGTTTACCTTGTTGATGAAGTTCGTTGAAAGTGTGAAAGAATTCTTCTTGTGTTTGTTCTTTACCACCAATGAATTGAATATCATCAATTAGTAAAAGATCCACATTACGATAACGATCTTTGAATTCTTTGGCACGACCTTCTTTTACAGAAGAGACAAATTCATTGGTAAATTTTTCAGAACTAACGTATAAAATTTTTGTTTGTGGATTAGCCTCAAGCATGGTGTGGCCAATCGCTTGTATCAAATGAGTTTTACCAAGTCCTACTCCTCCATAAATAAATAGAGGATTGTATGATTCGCCAGGACGACGAGCAACAGCTTGAGAAGCAGCATGTGCTAACTCATTACCTTTACCAACCACGAATGTTTCAAAAGTATATTTTGGATTAAGACCAAATTGTTGTACTAAAGTATTTTTTCTTTGGTTGTTGTAAAGTGGATTGGTGATAGTAGAAATTTGAGGAGGTTGTCCGGAAAGTTTACATTCTTCATTTTTTATATTTTTTATATTTTCAACAACGTAATCAACTTTTTTTATTGGTTTGCCAGTCACTCTTTCCAAAATTTTTATTATTTGTGAATGGTGTTTTTTTTCTAACCAACTTTTTGTAAAAGTATTTGGTACACAGATCATAGCTTTGCCGTCATCGTAGTTGGCGATACCAGTATTTTTGAACCAAGTTGTGAAGTTTGCTTTAGACAGTGTCAATTCGAATTCTGCTAGTACGGCTTGCCAAATTTCGTGAGTAGTCATATACTTTTAAAAAGTTTATTACGTAAAAAGGTAACTCCTCACGTAATTTCATATTATGTTTCTTATTTTAGCACACTTTGTTAATTTGAAAAATGATGTAAAAATAGCCAAAAGTGTATAGTTTGTGGAAAAACTGTGGACGGTGTGGATATCTCATCTATACTGTGCCTTATTTTGAAAGAAAGGTCAATTTTTTATAAGGGCATTGTTTCATTGTCTCATTGTCATTTTAAATTGGTGTTTCGATTACAATGGAACAATGTGGCAATGGTTCAATAATTTTATTACTTACAATAGTATGGTAAACTGCCCAATATCTCTTAGTCGATTGTTGCAAACTAATCTTTGTTATTAAAGGCTCTTGACAGAAATGCTATTTTTTAGTATTATATAGCTACATTATTTAAAAAATAGAATGTATGCCAAAAAGAACATACCAACCAAAGAAACGCAAAAGAGCTAAAACCCATGGTTTTCTAGAAAGAATGAAAACTAAAGATGGTCGCAAAGTTCTAAAAGCGCGTCGTGATAAAGGTAGAAAGAAATTGACTGTTAGTGACGAAAAAACTGGTAAACGCACAAGAAAGACACGTTAATTGACTGTTTTTATTAGAATATCAACAATACCTCGTTTTTACGAGGTTTTTGTGTTATAATTGTTATAAATAATTATGTAGTAGATTGGTGATAATACTTTTTAACACAGAACCTCACCCCTAACCCCTCCCCTACGATGGGAGGGGAATTATGCTCCCTCTCCTGGTAGGAGAGGGCTGGGGTGAGGTTCGTTCAAGTATAGTAATATATCGTTTTACTAACTACAAAAACAAAACGTATGCTTGCAAAAAATAATAGATTACGTGGTACTAAAGAATGGGAAGTACTTTTTAACGAAGGTGCTTTTGTGGGTGCTCGTGATTTGACTATGAAAGCTTGGAAAATAGAATTGGATAAGTATCCTCGTAGACAATTTAAGACGACAGATCTCAAAATTGGTTTTAGTGTTGGTGTCAAAATAAGTAAGAGTGCTGTAAAACGTAATGCTGTTAGACGTAAAATGCGTGAAGTCATTAGATTGTTACTCAAAGGAAATAAAATAAAAGCAGGCTATTTGATTGGCTTTATGGCTAAGAATAGTATTTTGGAAGCTGATTACCACAAAATTGAAGAAGATATTATTTTTTGTCTCAAAAAAGCTCGTTTGTTAATTCAATAATTTTGCTAATTGTAGCTAATATACTTGCTTTTTATAATATTTATATTTTTGATTAATTAATTTTTTTATTTTATTTAGTTGGTTTTTAAAAGTATTTAGGATTTTTAATTTTTCTTTCCAAACGAGTACGCCGTACTTAAAAAGATTTCTAATAATATTTATTAATTGTATTTTTTTGCTCTATGAAGCACTTTTTTAAAAAATTACTATATTTACCACGTGTGCCTGTTTTGTTGTTGATAAAGCTTTATCAGAAGACTTTGTCTCCAGATCATGGCTTATTTAAGCGAAGATTTCCCAATGGTTATTGTCGCTTTTATCCTACTTGTAGTGAATATGGTCATGAGATAATTAAGAAAAAAGGCTTAATAAAGGGAATTCCTCAAACTTTGTGGAGAATAATCCGTTGTAATCCGTGGTCTAAGGGTGGTGTTGATCTTCCTAAGTAGGAAACGCGGATTTTGTTGATAATAACGCTGATATACGCTGATAATTTATATAATATGCGCTTAAACATCAAAGTAATACCTAA
This sequence comes from Patescibacteria group bacterium, assembly GCA_028687045.1. GTDB lineage: Bacteria > Patescibacteriota > Patescibacteriia > Magasanikbacterales > UBA922 > UBA1557. The sequence goes on along the minus strand of JAQUAW010000004.1, from coordinate 33,722 downwards.
ATCATCTTTAAATAAGATTATTAGAGTATCTGAGAATGAATTGAAGGTGAAGTTGACTTCCCCACCGGTTGATGGTGAAGCTAATAAAAAGTTGATAGAAATACTTAGTAAAGAATATAATGTTGCTAAATCAAAGATTAGGATTGTGAAGGGTGAGACTGGAAAAAATAAGGTGGTTGAGATAGACGCGTAACACATATCGCGTATCGCATATCAGTTTTTGTTACGCGGTACGTGTTACGTGATACAAAAAAACATTCTCTAAATAGAGAATGTTTTTTTATTGAAATACTTTTTAGTGATTATGACCAGTATGGTCTTCGTGATCTTCGTCAGCTTCTGCCATAGCATGTCCATGAGAATGTTCTTCATGAATGTGTCTTTCTCCATCTATTAGTTTGTCAGCTAAGAAAGCCACAACTTTTTTGTTTAGAAGCATGTTGTGAATAGAATCAATTACTTCTGGTTTTTTCAAATTTTCTAGATACTCAGCAGTCTCTTTGTAATATTCACGTAATTTTTTTACTTCAGTGTCTAATTCTTCTTTGCTTACTTCAAGTTTATTTTCTAGAGCAACTTCACGAGATAATAGTGAAGCTTTGGCTCTGTCGGTTGCTTTTGCTTTGAAGTCTGCTTCCAAATCTTTTTCATTCTTTTTGATATCTTGTAAATATTGTTCAATACTGACGCCATGTTTTTCCAAATCACTACGTAATTCGTAAAACATTTTTTTGCGTTCAGCGTCGACTAATACATTTGGAATTTCATCAAAGTTACATGCTTTGATAAGTGTTTCAAACATTTCTATTTCAGCTACTTCATCAGCTTTGTGCTGCGCTTCGTGTCCAAGATTTTCTTTGATAAGTTCACGTAATTTTTCGACACTGTCTTGTCCAAGAGCTTTGGCAAAAGCTTCATCTACTTCTGGTAGTGCTCTAGTAAAAACATCTTTTACTTTTACTTTGAAAGTACCGGTATTACCAGCCAATTGTTGACTGTGATAATTTTTTGGGAAAGGGAGATCAAATTCTTTTTCATCATCTTTTTTCAAATCAAGCAGTGCTTCGTTGAAACCTGGGATGTGTTGGTGTTCTTCTCCTAGATAAACACCATAGTCATTGGCTTGTCCACCTTCAACTGGTATTCCAGCAAGAAGTAAATTCATATCAATAACAATTTTGTCATCTTTGTTAGCTTTACCTTCTTTCACTACTTCTTTGGCTTGCATTTTACGTAAGTTTTCAATTGTTTCATCAACATCTTTGTCACTTACTTTTTTGACTGTTCTTTTTATTTTTATACTATCTAGTTTTGGCAATGTTACTTTTGGTATTAGAGCAACTTTGGCAGTATAAACAATGTCATTATCTGGAGCCATTTTTTGAACATTGATTTCTGGCATACCGATGGTATCTACTTTTTCGGCCTTCACAGCTTGAAAGAAACTTTCTTGGATGATATCTTCTAGAGCTTCTTGCATAAGTTTCATATCGCCTACTTCTTTTCTTACCATATCATAAGGGGCTTTGCCTTTGCGGAAGCCTTTGATAGCAACACGATTTGAGATGTGTTGAGCTGCCGTTTCTAGATGTTTTTGGTAATCTTTTGGAGTGACAGTAACTGTGAATTCCATTTGAGAATTTTCTAATTTTTGTGATTTGTGTTCCATACTTTATTTGTTAACGCGGATTACTGCAGATAATGACGCAGATTTACGCAGATTTTTTGTTTAAAAGTGGCTGTAATATAGCGTATTTTTGAGAAAATGTCAATTGTTAGCAAGCAGAGTAAGCAAAGTAAGCAGAATAAGTTTTGATGGGAAGATTTTTTGGGTGTATTGTTGATTGCGGAGGTGGGCCATGGAGAAGATCCTTGGGATCCTCTTCGGCCTCGCTGCTCTCTTTTTTGGGGGAATTGTCTGGGCGGGCTGCCTGTTCGACGAACAGGCGCTTGCCGACATCCTCAAAATGGGGGTCGGCGATGTCGTTGGAGGGTAAAACGGGGGCCTGCGCACGCGCGGGCCCCAACTCTCTTTTAAATAAATTAAAGCCGTCTTTCTTTTTTGAAAGGCGGTTTTTTTGTTGACAAAAATATTTTTTAGTAGTAGTTTTTATTTGTCTTTCCATTGGCGAGGTCGGTAATGCTTGACGGTGGTTCAGGCGGCGGCGAATACTTCTTGCTGAAGATTCTCGTCGTCGGTGGCGTCTTTTTTGGCGCCCTTACTTTGTCGGTCATCGACTACAAGCGTCGTATGACTGACAAGCCATGGGACAATAAAGAAACCAAGGAAAAGGAGGTGAATAACATTAAGAAGTAGGAGGACGGCGACGAGCGGAGACTTCGGTCTCCCTCGCGCCCACAACTATTTAAAAATTTAAAAAACACTCTCATAATTGAGAGTGTTTTTTAATCTGTGTAATCTAATCGATAATCAGTGAAATCAGTGTCTTACTTGAGGATTCCAATAATCAATAAAGCTACAATGTTAGCCACTTTGATCATAGGATTGATTGCAGGGCCAGCTGTGTCCTTGTAAGGGTCACCTACAGTGTCACCAGTGACAGCTGCTTGATGTGCAAAACTTCCTTTGCCACCGTGATGGCCTTCTTCAATATATTTCTTAGCATTGTCCCAAGCACCACCACCAGTAGTCATTGATATTGCGACAAATAAACCGGTGATAATAGTACCAACTAGTAAGCCACCAAGAGCAGCAGCACCCAAGAAATAACCAACTAAGATTGGAGCTACAACAGGGATAACTGCTGGCAAAATCATTTGACCGATAGCACCTTTGGTTACGATATCAACTGTTTTGGCATAGTCAGGTTTTGCTTGACCTTCCATAATGCCTTTGATTTCACGGAATTGTCTGCGAACTTCTTCTACTACACTACCAGCTACTTTACCAACAGATTGCATTAACAATGAACCAAATAAGTAAGGAAGCAAACCACCAATAAACAAACCTGTCAAAACTTTTGGATCATCAATTCTAAATACTGTACTAATACCTTCTGCATCAAGTTTGTGAGTAAAGTCAGCAAATAGTACTAGAGCAGCTAGAGCAGCAGAAGCGATAGCATAACCTTTGGTAACAGCTTTTGTGGTGTTGCCAACAGCATCTAGTGGATCTGTGACATTTCTAACATCGTCACCTAGTTCGGCCATTTCAGCGATACCACCAGCATTGTCAGTGATAGGTCCATAAGCGTCGATTGCTACGACAATACCAGTAAGAGAAAGCATAGACATAGCAGCGATAGCTACTCCATAAAGTCCCATGAAGTGATGAGCTACAAGCATACCAAGTACGATTGCAAGTACTGGCAAAGCAGTTGACTTCATTGATACTGCTAAACCTGTGATAACATTGGTACCATGACCTGTTTCACTAGATTTTGCAATTTGTTTTACAGGAGCATATTTGGTTGAAGTGTAATATTCTGTAATCCATACCATAGCACCAGTAAGTACGATACCAACTACAGTAGTCCAGAAAACATCAGCAGTAGTCGCATTTAAATCAGCAGCATAGTGTCTACTTAAGAAAAAGAAACCAATCATTGAGAAAAGGCCAGACATTATTAGACCTTTGTACAAAGCTCCCATAATGTTGTTCTTTTTACCAAGTTTGATGAAGAAACTTCCAAAGATTGAAGCAATAATAGAAACAGCTCCAAGCATAAGAGGAAACATAATACCAGCAGTAGTACCAACAAAAGTAAGTCCACCGAGTACCATCGCAGCGACGGCAGTTACAGCATAAGTTTCAAACAAGTCAGCCGCCATACCAGCACAGTCACCGACGTTGTCACCGACGTTATCAGCAATTACAGCTGGATTACGAGGATCATCTTCTGGAATACCTTTTTCTACTTTTCCAACTAAATCAGCTCCGACGTCAGCAGCTTTGGTAAAAATACCACCACCGATACGAGCAAAGATAGAAATAAGACTACCACCGAAAGCTAATCCAATAAGAGCATCTAAGTCTTTGGTCAATAAATAAAAACCAGCAACTCCCAAAAGTCCAAGACCAACTACGAGTAAACCAGTAACAGTACCGCCTTTGACAGCTACGTCAAGTGCAGCTTTCAAGCCTTTTTTGGCAGCTTCTGTAGTACGAACATTGGCTTTGACAGATACGTTCATGCCTACAAAACCAGCAATTCCAGAGAAAAGAGCTCCAACTAGGAATCCTAGTCCAGTCATCCAGCCTAAAGTTAGTCCAAGAACCAAGAAAACAAGGATAGCCACATAAGAAATAGTCTTATATTGACGAGCCAAATAAGCTTTGGCACCTTCTTGGATAGCGCGAGCAATATTTTGCATGCGTTCAGAACCTGTTGGCTTCTTGTTTATCCATTGAATTAAAAAGATACCGTAACCAATCGCCAAAACGGCTGGTCCGATAAGCAGTAGTGTTGTTAGCATACTCTACTTTATAAATTAAAAATAAATGAATTAATAGGTAGATTATAGGGAAAAAGGGTTGAAAAGTCAAGGGAACTTAGTCGAAAGTCTATAAAGTTCGTAAAGTTGAAAGTCGTTTAAAAAACAAAAAATAGTCTTTTTAGGACTATTTTTTAATTTGGATAAGTTTGGCTAGTTGTTTTGGGCTTAATTTTAATAGATCGTCCAGTTTCGTATCTTTATTTTCCTGCAAATAATTTTTTACCAGGAAATAGCCTATTACTCTACCTATATATGCAGGTTTGCTTTTGGCATTATGAAACCATTTGGCAGGGTTGTAATTTTTTAGCTTAAAATTTTTTTTATTTTTATTTATCAGGCCATCAACTTCATTTTTGTTTAATTCAAAATTTTTGGCTAGAGCAAATTTTGTAATTGTTTTTTCAAAACTTAGGGCCACGCCGTGCAGTAACATTTCTTCTAATAGTGTTTTGGGAAAGCCAAATTTTTGATAAATACTTAATGAATAAAGATCATAAGAAACAGGGCGTCTGACGTATTGTTTGAAATATTTTTTGAAATTTTTGTGTTTGGTGCCGAAAGTAACTGCTAGCACATTGTCGTTTATTATTCTGGTCTCCACAGCGCTACCAACACGAGTTCCGTCTTCCATAACTAAAATATCAACATCTTTAGTGTCGAGATATTCGGAAATTTGTTTCAATACTAAATCAAACTCCTTTTTTAATCTGGAATTATAGGGTTTTAGTAGAGGATTAGCTTGGAGAATATGTAGGTGGATGTTTTTCATAAATATATAGATAAAGTAATTAAAGTATAGCTGTTCATCTTTATTTAGTCAAAAGCTAATAATTTTAAGGTAACTTATTCTGCATATCCTGCCTGCCGGCAGGCAGGTCTGCTTACTTTGCTTATTCTGCTTGCTATGTTACAATATACTGGATAACAAATTTTATGAAAGAAACAAAAGAACAAACAATCAAAAAATTAGTAATAATCGACGGTAACGCCATTGTGCATAGAGCTTACCACGCTCTACCACCCATGCGTGTCAAAGATGGTACGATTGTTAATGCTGTCTATGGTTTTGCTTCGATGTTGCTCAAGATTATCAATGATGTGAAACCAGAATATTTAGCTGTTAGTTTTGATGTGGCTGGTGGCACTTTTCGTGATGAAATTTTTACTGATTACAAAGCTACACGTGTCAAAGCCGACCAAGATTTGTATGATCAATTTCCTTTGGTCTATGATTTAGTCAATGCTTTCAATATTCCTATTTTTACTAAAGAAGGTTTTGAGGCTGACGATGTGATGGGAACAATCGCTCATCATGTCAAAAATGGTAAAACAAAAATTAAGACATTGATTGTGACTGGTGACAAAGATTTGTTACAATTAGTTGATGACGAAGAAAATATTGAAATTTTTTTACTCAAAAAAGGCATGTCAGAGTTTGAAAGTTGTGATGAAAAAATGGTTTTTGAAAAAATGGGTTTTGCTCCAGAGTTTGTCATTAGTTACAAATCTCTTCGTGGTGATAGCTCAGACAATATTCCTGGTGTCAAAGGTATTGGCGACAAGACTGCCGTTAGCTTGATTACTAAAATTGGTAGTATTGATGAAATTTATAAACAATTGAAAAAAACAGATTCTTTACTGTATCAAGAATTCAGTGCGAGTGTGATTAAAAAATTGGAAACAGATGAAGAAAAAGCCTTCATGAGTAAGGAGCTCGCTACTATTCGCACTGACGTTGATAGCATTGATTTTGATTTGGATAAAGCCAAAACGCAAGAATTCGATAGACAAAAAGTAGTTGAACTTTTTCAAAAATTTGAATTTTATTCTCTTATCAAGAGATTGCCAGGTGGAGAAAATAGTTTTGTTGAAAAGAAAAACAGTAAGAAAAAAAATAAACTACAGCTTTCCAAAAAAATTATAAGAGTAACTGACAAAGAAGTCACAGATGTTGTAAATAAAATTTTGCAAGAAGATTTTTTTGTAGCCAAAGAACTGATGAAAGATACTGATTTGTTTGCTCCAGATAATTTTTCTTTATTAGTGGCAACACATAAGGAAAACTATTTTTTTGAAAATATAAGTGAAAAAGTTTTGAAAATTTTTTTGAATGAAAAAATATTTTTTGTTGGTCATGATTTGAAAAATTTAATAAAACTTGTCAATTTACGTGGAGTGAAAATAATAAACAAAATTTTTGATACAATGATTGCTTCTTATATTTTGAATTCTAGTACTAGAGCTCATGATATCAAATCATTGACTTTGCGTGAACTTGGCAAAGAGCTTATTGTTTCAGACAATCAAAAAAGTTTGTTTGGTATAGATCCTACCAATGCTTTAGAAGAAGTCTTGGCTGTTTTTGAAATATATACAATATATAAGGAGAGACTTGTGGAAGAAAAATATGAAAAGTTATATTCTGATATTGAAATTCCCCTTCTTTCTGTTTTGGCAGAAATGGAGATGAATGGTATTTCTATTGATGTTGAAATGTTGCAAGAATTATCAGTACAGGTAAACAAAACTTTGGGTAAACTAGAAAAACAAATTTGGGAAGAAGCTGGTGAAGAGTTCAATGTGGCTTCTTCTGTGCAGTTGCGAGATATTCTATTTGATAAAATGGGATTATCAACGCAAGGTATCAAAAAAGGTAAAACAGGATATTCTACGGCGGCAGCTGAATTAGAAAAGTTGAGAGATTTGCATCCAATAATTGCTTTTATCGAAGAATTTAGGGAATTGGAAAAATTACGTAATACTTATATAGATGTTTTGCCAAATTTGAAAAATAAATATACAGGTAGAATTCATACTACTTATAATCAAACAGTGGCAGCTACTGGTCGTCTTTCTAGTTCTGATCCAAATTTACAAAATATTCCGATTCGTACCGAACTTGGCAAAAAAGTGCGGGAAGTATTTATAGCTGAAAAAGGTAATGCTCTGATTGCAGCCGATTATTCACAAATTGAGTTGCGTGTGGTGGCTTCACTGGCCAAAGATGAAAGAATGATTGAAATTTTCAAAAACAAACAAGATATTCATACTGCTACAGCCGCGGCTATAAATGGTGTTGACTTAAAAGATGTTAGTAAAGAAATGCGTAGAGCTGCCAAAGAAGTTAACTTTGGTGTGTTGTATGGTATGGGAGCTTTTGGTTTAGCTTCCCGTACTGGTATTAGTCGTTATGATGCTCAAGAATTTATTGATAAATATTTTTCTAATTTTGCAGGTGTAAAAAAGTATATGGAAAATATTTTGAAGCAAGCCGAAGAAGATGGTTTTGTAGAAACATTGTTTGGGCGTCGTCGTTATATCCCAGAATTACACTCTAATAATTTCCAACTTCGTTCTTCTGGCGAGAGAATGGCGGTAAATATGCCAGTGCAAGGTACAGCTGCTGATATAATGAAACTGGCTATGATTGCAGTTAGTAACAAAATAAATGTAGATAAATATAAAGATAAAGTAAAATTGTGTTTGCAAGTACACGATGAATTGGTTTTGGAAGTTAGCGAAGATTTGAAAGACGAAATTGCTGAATTAGTAAAACATGAAATGGAAAATGTAGTGAAATTAGAAGTACCTCTTGATGTGGAAGTCGCGATTGGGTATTGTTGGGGACGTCTCAAGTAATCACCTAATCACCTAATCACTTTATCACTTAAATACTTTTTTATTTTTAAAATAACCAAACTACGGTCACATCCGGAACATCCGGATTATCCGTATATCCGGATTGTTTATGATTATATTTTTATACGGCAAAGACACTTTCCGCAGTAAACAACAACTAAAAAAAATGGTTGATAAATTTAAGCTTGAGCGTGATCCACAAGGTTACAATGTTGTTGAACTTGACTGTGAAAAAGAAACTAGTGGTAATATTATGCAACAACTTTTGACTTCACCTTTTTTGGCAGACAAAAAAATGATCGTGCTAAAAAATTTGTTATCAACTAGTGACCATAAAGATTTTTTACTGGAGATTTTGGCTCGTATTGAGGAAAATAGATTGCCAGAAGAAAATATCGTTTTGTTTTGGGAAGGAAATGACACTTTCAAAACCAAAAATGCCAAGACTCTTTTTGAAAAATTGAAAAAAGAAAAATTTGCTCAAGTTTTTCCCGAATTAAAAAGTTTTGAATTATCAAATTGGATAAAAAGTGAAATTGTTTCTCGTGGAGGTAAGATTGAAATGAAGGCTTTGAATTTTCTTTCTTCAAATTTTGGTAGTGACATGTGGTTACTTTCAACTCTTATAAATCAATTGATTTCATATACAAACGAAGAAATAAATTTGAGTGATGTACAGAAATTTGTAGAGGAAAAAGTAGATGATAATATTTTCAATCTAGTAGATGCTATTGTCGCCGGACAAAAAACCAAAGCTTTCAAAATGATTCGCAAACAATATGAAAATGGTGAAGATGCTCAATTTATTTTTGCCATGATTTTGCGTCAGTTTAGAATATTACTTGAGATGCGTGAGGTTTTTGAAAAACAAAATAATATTAGTAGCAGTGATTTGGCTAAGATGCTCGGGCTTCATCCTTTTGTTGTGACCAAATCTTTTTCCTTTGTGAAACGCTATACTCTAAATCAAATAAAAGATATTTATTTGAAGTTACTTGAAATGGATACAAAAACAAAGACCGGCCAGGGTGGTCAGTCTTTTTTGTTGGATGTTTTTGTGGGTACATTACCGTCATCTTGAATCGAGAATACGACGAGGGATCCCTGCCTGCCGGCAGGCAGGTTTCTAAAGATAAACTTTTTAAACTATTCTTTACGTTAATTGATTCTGAAATTTTTTTAGAATATTATTTTTTTTCTACTAATTTTTCATAACATTGCAAAGCCATTTCTACAATTTCTTTTTCTGATTTTTCCTTCAAAACTTCTTGCATCGGACGCATGACCTGTCTTATGTAAGAAAGTTTTTCTTTTTCTCCTTCTTCAAAATAAGTTTCTGTCTCCTCTGACGAAATTATTCTATCAGCTGAAGCAATATCATCTTTACCTTCTAAAAGATTCTTTGTTCTAATTAGTTTAGAAATTTCTCCTGCCTTGTCAGCTGCTTCGCGTTTGTTTTTGAACAAATCTTTTTCAGAAATCATTTCTGGTGTTACTACAGTATAGCCTACACTCAATGTTTGTTTATTTCCATCTGGTCTCTCACTATTTTGTTCTATATTAGTTATCATTCTAGCTAAGACATTTTTTACATCAGCGATTTTGTCTTGTGGCATTGTCAAAAACATACCATATTCATCACCACTAAATCTAATACCTACGTCACCTTTGGCTAGTGAAAGAGTAGCTTCCAAATTTTTGGCTACTGTTTTGAGTAATTCATCACCTTTTTCATGAGTGTGAGAGTCATTTATTTTTTTGAAATTATCCAAATCAAAAGTAACAAATACTACGACGTTTTCACTGCCTTGTAGTTCAGCCATTTTTCTTTTAAATTCTTGTTGAGAACCATAGCGACTAAATAACTCTGGAGTTAAATTTTCTTGTCCTTCTTTTATGGTACTTTCTGTTAATTTTTTTAACTCAGTCAAAGATGCTGTTAGAGCTTTGTCTTGAAATTCTGTAGAAATTTTTACAGTTTCACCTTTTTTAGATTTTCTTGTTTTTTCACCAGCAATCAATCTTTTGTAGTTTTTGGCAAACCATGTACGTAATTCTTTTTGATTTTGTGGAGTAAGATCTTTTTTATCTTCATCAATATCGTCGAAGTAATTATCTAAAGCTTTGTTTATATCTTTATTTGTTATAGTTTCGTCACCAAACAATATCTCTCTAGATTGTGGTGTTGTTTCACTCATATAAATATCTTTTAAAAAATAAAAATCCTGACTTATTTATAGTCAGGATTTATTTTATACGTTATTTTATTTTTTTGCAACTTTTTTAGTAGTTTTTTTTGCTACTTTCTTTACAGTTCCTTTTTTTACAGCTTTCTTTTCTACTTTTGGGGTTGCTACTTTGGTAGATAATCTAGAAAGGTAACGAGAAGCAGTATTTGCTTTCAAAACACCTTTTTTTACAGCTTTGTCTAGTGTTTTTTGAGCTAAACGAACTTTTTCTGTTAGATCTTTTTCACCAGCTAATACAGCTTTACGAGCTTTTTTCAAAGCATCTTTGTAAGCTTTTTTGAAAACCATGTTTTCTTCAGCACGTTTGTTTGCTTGGCGTAATGCTTTTTTGGCATTTTGTAAAATTGGCATAAATGTTTTTAGTAAAATTTTTTTAAATAAAAATTTATTTTGGTACATTTTTAGGTGAACTATTCCTAAATATTATTTGTACCTTTGAGAGCGTGATTAGTATAGGTTATTTTAAGTTTTTTGTCAAGGTTGTGAGGTTTTGGGAGTGGTGAACCATCCCAACGGCGGGCAGTCGTAATTTTGCTAAGTGTCATCTATGGAGCAAACTTACGTTTGCCATTCCTATTTGTTCAATTCAAAGTCCTCAACAAAATATAAACAAGTTCAGAATCTAGTTGTATTATCTGTTTTTAATAACTTCAAATAAATCCAAGTATTTTTTAATTTCTCCTGTCCAATCATGGTCATTTTCAAGATGGATTTGAAATTCAATATAAGTACAAGTACGAAAAACTAGTGCTCGCAAAAGTAACTGGTCAAATTCTTTTATATTTTTTCCTAGATTAATAATCGATATATCTTTATTATCATTTGCTAAAGCACTAATTAACATATCCGCAATGGGATAATTAGCTGGTCTAAAATAGGGTGTAATATCAAGTATAGCAGGAGGAAGTGTATCAGAAAATAATATTTGACCAGGTCCCCAATCGCCATGAACAAGTTGGTTAGGAAGATTATTTTCTTTTAATAATTCAAAAATATTTTCAAGTTGTTTTTTTGCTGGTTCAAAATTTGGTAGTGGCAATTCTCCCCAAGCAATTTTGTCAGCAATAGCGAACACGTCTGTTTTTTTATCAAACCAGTCTGGTTTTTTTATATCTTTTAATTCATTGTGAAATATTTTACTGAGTTCAATAGCTTTTATATAATTATCTTTTTTATGCTCACCTTCCAAAAATTCACTAGCAGTCCAATCTTCAAAAACAAAAGAATCATTATTGGCTTTTTTATATTTTGGCACGCGGAATTCACTACTTTGGAGATTATTATTTATTTCTGCTAGCCAAGTTGTTTCGATTGGATTGTCTGTTGGCTTTAGTACAATGTTATCAACACGAAAACATGTTCCTTGTCCACCATCTAGTAAATCAGGTTTTCCAGAAATATCAAAAGCTTGTAGAATATTTTGAGTGGGAATTTTTTTTGACATATTATTTTTTACTCCACCTCCAACCTCGGCTTATCCAACAACTCTGGCTCAACACTTTTTTCTCCGCCAGTAATTCTCACGACATCTTTGTCGATTTTGCCAAGTTCTTTGTAAGCAGTATTGTAATGATTGACTGTGGTCGTCATACTGATACCAAGTTTTTTCATGAAGTCTTCATAAGCATTTAGATGTTTGCTAAGTTGCTCAACATTTTTGCGGATTTCTTTGGCACCATCTTCTATTTTCATCGCGCGTAAACCTTGCAAAACAGTTTGCAAATAGGCTGCAAAAGTTGTTGGCGATACGATGACGACTTTTTTCTCATTGAAAGCGTAGTCAATAAGATTTCTGGTATTTACTTTGACTGCACCCACTTCATTGACTAGTAAATCATAATAAATAGCTTCGGAAGGGATGAACATGAAAGCGAATTCAAGCGTCCCCTCTTTGGTTTTGATATATTTACTGGTTTCATCAATTCTTTTTTTCAAATCATTTTTGAAATCTGTTTCCAATTTTTTTCTGGCATCTTCATTTTCTTCATGTAAGAGTCTTTGATAATTATCTAGAGAAAATTTGGCGTCCACTGGGATGGTACCTTCTTTGGTGATGATAAGCGCGTCTACAATGTCACCGTCGTCAAATTTATGTTGGAATTCGTATGCTCCTGGTGGTAGCATATTTTCCATGACAAGTTGTAGTCCTGCTTCACCAAGATTTCCTCTTTGTTTTTGGTGCTTCAAAACTTTTTCCAAATTTGAAAGTTGTTCAGAAAAGCCAATAACCTGTTGATTAGTTTTATCAAGACTTGTTAGTTTCTCTGTGATGTCGGCAATCATCTTATTGCTTTGACTAGATATGCCTTGAATTATTTTGGCATTTTGTCCAAATTGATCCTGAATAGTTCTATTTATATTGAATTGAGTGTCATTCATGGACTTGTGCGTCTCAGACATTTTTTGATCTAGAGTTTTGTTTAGGTCTTGCATTTGTTGTTGCAAAAGCATAAACATATTTTGTTCACCTTCTTTTGGTTTTTTCAAATCTTGTACTTTTTGATAAAGAAAAAAAATGCCGGCAAGAGTGGCTAGGAGTAAGATTGCTAATATTACTAATATAAATGTCTGCATATTTTTTATTTTTTTAATATTTTATTTTTCAAAGACGTTTAAATGGCTATATTGTTACATTGCTACTCAGAAAAAAACAACAATTTAACAATTTAGCCATTTAACAATGGTTCGTTACTTGCTTTTACCGAAAAAAAACGCTACAATAGCTATCGCAATGACACCAAAGATACCTATTAGTATAGAGAGCATATCAAAAAAATCTAATTAAAGCTATCAAAGCTATGATTATCCAACAAGCATTGAGTGCTACGGCTGGAAAATCCTTTTTACGTTTAGCATTAATAAGGATACCAACCGAGCCTGTTAGATTTAAAACTTGATAAATATAAGAGTTTGAGCTGATAGTGTTGAAACTTACCAGTGCAAAAGCTATTAAAATGGCTAGAGCACCGTACCAGCCTAAAATATTAATGAAAGAGGCTTTCATAGATGTGTATGATTAAATTATGTAGATATTATAGCACACCTATAAAGTATTTGGAATTTGTCATTTTGATTTTGTAATTTATCACTTGTCCCCGTAGTTCAGTGGATAGAATAGGGGTTTCCTAAACCCTAGACACATGTTCGACTCATGTCGGGGACACAATTAAAAAATTAATAAGGAATGTTCCCAGCCCAAGGCTGGTTCGCCTTGCCTGCACGCCTTGGGCTGTGGGCGGAGATTCATGTCAGGGGCACAATGATAAAAAGACACGTTTGTATAGAGTAGTATATACAAACAGCTACATTTTTGCTTGACAAAAGGTGTTTTTTGTGCTATAATATCGTTGTAATAATTGAACAAAATGATGAAATCTGAGTTCTCTCCTTTACAATATTACAAAATGTCTTTGAAATCAGAATTTGAAGGTGAAAGATCCTTAATATTTGAAAAAGAACTCAAAAGATATCATAATGATAATTTTGGCTAATCCTCTCAAGATGTATAAATTGTAGTTTTTTATTTTCTAAAGAAAAGTAAAGACAAAGCTTGTGGTGCTGAAAACGTCTATGATTTATTACAAAAAAGGTGTAATACCTAAAGTCGTCTATATCCACATGTTGAAAAATCTTCGTCGATAATATAGAAATAATTGACTGTGAAGTGGTATCTTCTCGCAATTCATGCAAAAGAATGGGAGATATAACTTCAACTGAGATTTTGGAAACAACAGAGAGTTTATATAGAGCTTATATGAGTTTTGGATATTTATCATAATAAAAAGTAAAAGTACACACCATTGTATACAAATATATATAAAAATGCCTAGTAAAGGCATTTTTTGTTGTTTAAAGGAAATGTTCCACGTGAAACACTTTAATTAATAACTAACAATTAATAATTAAAAATTGATAATTAATACTTAATATTTAATATTTACTTATTCATCATTATTAATTACTAATTGTTAATTATTTTGTTTCACGTGGAACATTTTATAGAGGGCTTTTTATTTCAGTTAGATTATAGTGAGTGTTTTTTTGATATTTTTTGGTAGTTCTAATATTTTTGTGTCCTAACACCTGTTGCAAACTTTCAATATTGATACCACTTTCTAGTAAATGTATAGTGAAACTATGGCGTAGGACTTGAAAAGATGTTTGTTTTTTGATTTTTGCGCGTATCAATGCTCTGGCGAAAGCCATTTGTAAGGATCTTTCAGAAAGTTGTTTACCTGCCTTATTCAAAAAAATTAGCTGTGTCTGTTTTTTATCTGTTATAAATTTTTCTATTTTTTCTTTTAGGTTTTTTGGCAAAATGGTTTTTCTGACTTCTCTACCTTGTTTATTACAAATTTTTATAATATTTTTTTTAAAATCTATATTTTTTATCTTTAACGTTGTTATTTCGTTTAAACGTAGCCCAGAACCATACGATAATGCGAAAATTAGGAAATGTTTTTCATTTCTGGTACTATCTAAAATATTAATTATTTGTTGTTTTGTGAGAGTTTGGATTTTTTGTTTAGTTATTTTTTTGTACTTTATATCAAGTTTGTCTACAATGGTGTGTACATTTGTGTGGAAAAAATTTAGTATATTTAAAATTAAGTTGAAAGTTTGATTAGAGTTATTGTTTTCTTTTTGGTAATTCAAAAATTTTTCTACAGACTTTGTTTCGTCTGTTAGTTTTTTGTTTTCCAAAAAGTCTAGGTATTTTTTAAGATAAAATAAATAGGTGGTGATTGTCTTGGTACTATATTTTTTTTCTAATAGTATTTGTTGTGTATTTTTTAAAATATTTTTTGTGATCATAATGTCGTTATTTCTTAATCTAATGTTATTATACATTAAGTTCGTATAATATACAATATCTATATATTAATATGAATATATTAGTTATTTTTTTATTATTTTTGTTTATAATAATGGGCGTGTATGGTTTAAAAAATTAATATATAGTATAATGTTATTAACTATATATTATGCAAAAACAAATAAATTCTTTTGACGGGGTTAAAATAAATTATGATATTGTAAAAGAAGACAAAAATAGTGGTTTTTTGGTTTTTTTGCATGGTGCTGGTGGTAATTTGACAGCTTGGAACAAAGAGCTACATTTTTTTCATCGCAAGGGTATTTCTACCTTAGCCATTGATTTTCGTGGACATGGGAAGTCAGCCAGACCTGACAATGTGGACGATTATGATTTAGAAAGTTTTGCTAAGGATGTCTTTGAAATTTTGAAAAAAGAAAAAATAAAAGATTTTATTTTAATAGGTCATTGCTTTGGCGGTATGGTGGTAACTATTTTTCATAAATTGTTTCCAACTTTGGCACAATCATATATTTTGGTAGATACTACTTACAAAGCTCCAAAAAAAATGCGTTATTTTTTTAAGGCAAACAAACCTTTTGTTTTTATTTTGAATTATTTTTTGGAAAAAATGAAAACTGGTCAAAAAAGTTTTTCACACATGGATTTTGAAAAGTATGTAGGGACAGGGGATTGGAATGTGAAACGGATTTTTTCAGATATTATTCATACTACTTTCAAATCTTGGATATTTACATATCAAAATATTGCCAAATTTGATGCTATAGAAATTTTGAAAAGTATCAAAAAAAGAGTTCTTATTATTGAAGGTGAGAAAGACAGTGTTTTCAATATGCTTGAGGCTAAAAAAATAAATAGTCTTATAAAAAATTCTGAATTAAACGTTATCCCTGAAGCAAATCATATCTTAGTTATAAATAATCCTCATGAATTACAAAAAGAAATTTATGGTTTTGTGAGAAATTTTAAGGATTTTGTTTAGTTTTAAATATGTTTAAACCACTTACTAGAGAAGAAGAAAATATAATCTTACACAAAGGTACTGAGGCCCCTTTTTCTGGTGAATATAATTTGAATAATGACAAAGGTGTTTATACTTGCAAACGTTGTGGTGTCAAATTATATCAATCAAGTAGTAAATTTGATTCAGGCTGTGGTTGGCCTAGTTTTGATGATGAAATAAAAGGTGCTATCGTTAGACTTCCCGATGCTGATGGATCAAGGACTGAAATACAATGTGCTAATTGTGCTGCACATCTTGGGCATGTATTTGAGGGTGAAGGTCTGACTCCAAAAAATATTAGACATTGTGTGAATTCCTTGTCTTTGCTTTTTGAGAAAGAATAATTATTATTTTATGAACAAAAAAGCATATTTCGCTGGAGGTTGTTTTTGGGGAGTACAATATTATTTTGATAAATTGGATGGTGTGGTCAAAACAACGGTTGGTTATATGGGAGGAAAAAAACAGGAACCAACTTATAAAGAAGTTTGTGGTGGAAATACTGGACACTTGGAAGCTTTGGAAGTTTTTTATGATGCTGACAAAACAGATTTTGAAACTTTGTGTAAGTATTTTTTTGAGATTCATGATCCAACTCAGAAAAATGGACAAGGCCCTGACATTGGAGAACAATATTTGTCAGCGGTATTTTGTATAGATGATGAACAAAGAAATATTACAGGAAAATTGATTGGAATTTTGAAAGAAAAAGATTTTGATGTAGTTACTAAAATTTTACCAGTTGGAGAATTTTGGGAAGCAGAAAATTATCACCAAAAATATTATGAAAAAAATGGTCATGAACCTTATTGTCATTTTTATACTAAAAAATTTTAATCAATTTTTAAATTAATTAACAAAAATATGAAACTAGATTTTAAAAAATTAACAATTTCAATTATCGGTACACAGTTGGCCGGTGTGCTTGGTTCAGTTTTTAATTTTGTTTCAATCCCAACTTGGTACACGACATTGAACAAACCAAGTTTCAATCCACCAAATTGGGTGTTTGGTCCTGTTGGGACAATTTTATTTTTGATGATGGGAGTTGCTGTCTATCTAGTCTGGACCAAGAAGACAATGTTTCATGGAAAAAAGAAAAAAGAAGCTCTGCAAATTTATTTATTACAACTGTTGTTGAATGTTTTGTGGAGTGCTTTATTTTTTGGAATTTTGAGTCCAGGTTTGGCTTTTGCTGAGATAATTATTTTGTGGGTATCAATCGCAATAACTATTTTTAAATTTAATAAATTTTCTACATTGGCTGCATGGTTGCTTGTACCATATTTATTGTGGGTAAGTTTTGCTAGCATTCTTAACTTTTCGATTTGGATTTTGAATTAGTAGATTAGATAAAGACGCAACTCACCCCTAGCCCCTCTCTTTGTAAGAGAGGGGAATAAAGAATTGAGAGTTTTGACAAAATTTGGGTGATTTGATAATATGTTTTTACTTTATTTGAAGTGAAATGGGCCGTTAACTCAGCTGGCTAGAGTGCTTCCATGGCATGGAAGATGTCGCTGGTTCGAATCCAGTACGGTCCACAACCAATTTTTATAAGAAAAACATATGGCCTTTTCCCGATTTCATCGGGAGGCTAGATCGCCCGGACGGGAGGTCATGGGTTCAAGTCCCATAAGGTCCACAAAAAAACTTTCTATTTTATAGAGAGTTTTTTGTTTACAAACAAAATAATGTTATAATAAACAAACTAATAAACCAATAATCTAATAATCTAAACATATGCGACCACAAAATCTCAAAACAAAAATATTTCTTGACAGTGGTAATCCAGTTGAAACAAGAGAAGCAATAAAATTGCTTGGTTTTCTAGATGGACAAACTACGAATCCAAGTCTTATTGCCAAAAATCCAGAATTGCAAGCAAAACTTTCTGCAGGAGAAAAGTTATCTTCTGAAGAAGTAAATGCTTTTTATAAAAGTGTAATAGAAGAAATTCGTGTCATGATTCCAGAAGGTTCAATCTCAATAGAAGTCTATGCTGACAAAAATACGAGCAAAGAAAAAATGTTGGAGCAAGCCAGAATCATGAATACTTGGATTCCAAATGCGCATATCAAACTTCCTATTACTGAAAATGGATTACAAGCTGAGCATGATTTGCTAAAAGAAGGTATAAAAGTTAATATGACTTTGTGTTTTTCTGAAGAGCAATCAGCTGCTGTATATAATATGAGTAACGGTGCAAAAAAAGGTGATATATTTATTTCTCCTTTTATTGGTAGGCTTGATGATAAAGGTCTAAATGGTATGAGTATTATAGAAAATATTCAAAAATTATATAGTAAAGGTGGTGGTCATGTAGAAATATTGGCTGCGAGTGTTAGAACTTATGAACACTTTGTAGCTTGTTTGGCTTTGGAAGTAGATATTATTACTGCTCCTCTAAAAATTTT
The DNA here is from genome assembly GCA_028687045.1 of Patescibacteria group bacterium. Lineage (GTDB taxonomy): Bacteria > Patescibacteriota > Patescibacteriia > Magasanikbacterales > UBA922 > UBA1557. The sequence continues at coordinate 15,119 of JAQUAW010000004.1, read as the reverse complement.
GGAAGAATGGTGGAAACGTGATTTGGAATTGCCTGGTAGTGATTTTGTTTATGATAAAAAAGAAATGAAAGATATTGAATTTAAAAATATTGATTTAGATAAAAATTTTATTGATTATAATGTAGAGCATGATTTGACTGATGCTGGTTTGGAGAAGTTTGTGAGTGATTGGAAGACACTGATTGCACAGATCTAGAAAAGATTACACTGATTAAAAAAACCACTCATTATATGAGTGGTTTTTTTGTGAGCGGCAGACCGGATTCGAACCGGCGACCTCCCGGACGGGCGTATATACAACTGAACTACTTTTTTCTATGTTTATCAATTATAATTAATTTTTCTTTATAACCATTAATGCTTTTTAAATAGGTTTCACGTTTCATAGCTTGAGACTTAGTTTCAAATTCTTCCATATAAATAACTTTCCATGGTAAATATTTTTTTGTAGAAAAGGTTTGTCCTCTATTATGTTCATCAAGTCTTTCTCTTTCTCTATTTGTTATTCCAACATAAAACTTATCCTTGTGGGATAAGCTTTGTAATATATATAAAATATTTTTTGAAATCATATTTTATAAAGTGAGCGGCAGACCGGATTCGAACCGGCGACCTCTTCCTTGGCAAGGAAGCGTTCTACCAACTGAACTACTACCGCATTTATTATAAATTTTGTTTTTGCGAAAGGATTCGAACCGGCGATCTCCCGGACGGGCGTATCTACCAACTGAACTACTACCGCATTTTTGCGAAATCTATTTTATCATATTTACAAAAAATGTAAATACCTTTGTTGCGGGAGCCGGATTTGAACCGGCGACCTTCGGGTTATGAGCCCGACGAGCTGCCTGACTGCTCTATCCCGCGATGTTAAGTTTTATTGTCCGACGTCCCGATTGATCGGGACTATCCCGCGATATGTTTTTTTCCCGATTGATCGGGATTATCCTGCGATGTTATATTGTAATATGCTTTTTAGCATATTTTGAGCGGATGACCGGAATCGAACCGGCGTCATCGGCTTGGAAGGCCGAGATAATAAGCCATTATACGACATCCGCATTTTGACCGAAATTGTCGTAAACTTGACGGGTCTGATTATATAACAAAAGTTTTTTTTTGTCAATCTTATCTTACAAAAAATTTGAAAAATAAAAATATACACAGGTTTTGGGGATAACAGTAGACTTTTCTTAAAAATTTGTGTATAATGGTTTTATTATCAGATGTAGAGATATGTTTGATAGTATTGAAGTAGCAATACTTCAAACAAGGGTTATAATTTATTTTAGCCCACACTGTATGGCCACAGAAACTCCTCTTTTTTCGGGGGGTTTTTGTTTTGCTTGCGAGAACTTTATTTGTCTGGTAAAATGTATATACTATATATTTTTATTAAAATAATGATATGACTCAATTTGACGAACAATATAAAAGTGCAATATTAAAGATATTAAATGAGGGATTTGAAGAATACAATGAAAGGACAGGACATTATACAAAAATTATACCAGGCTTAACATTTGAATTAGACAACGGATTCCCACTTCTCACACTTCGTAAAATTCCTTTAAAAATATGTATAGCTGAACAGATTTGGTTCATTATGGGGAGTAAATATCCGGATGATTTTGTAAATAAGTTTACCAAAATTTGGGAGGATTTTACTGAGGACGATGGCACTATTCCCGCCGCATATGGTTATCGATGGCGTCATTCATTTGATAGAGATCAGCTGGGACTTTTGGTAAAACATCTCACAGAACAACCTGGTTCACGACATGGGGTTATTGTAACTTGGGATCCACGAGAAGATGGTCTTGGTAACCCTAATACAAAAAAGAATGTTCCTTGTCCTTATACTTTTACTGCAAATATTATTGGTAATAAATTACATATTCATAATGTAGTCAGATCAAATGATATGATGTTGGGGTGCCCACATGATGTGGCTGGAGCTGCACTTTTGCAAGTTATATTAGCTGCAAAACTTGGGGTTCAGCCTGGAAAACTCACATACACTATTAGTAATGCTCATATTTATGATATTCATTACAAACAAGCATGGGAAGTTGTAGAGAGAAGTAATGAACATCCTACAATTCATTTACATGGGCAACCAGATTATTTTGATCGTGCTGAAAAAGGAGACGAGACATTAGTTCAAGAAATTTTTGATAAAATTGATAAACAATATAAACCCCAAGGACCTGTAAAAGGCATGAAGATTGTTTTTTAAAAATTCATGTAATTTAATTTTTATATATGTCAATACTTACTAAATACAACATAATAGAAGAGTTCAAAAATAACAAAATAATTTTTTCTCCAGAGCTAGATGCATTTCAAATGCAACCAGCTGCTGTAGATATTCGTCTTGGTTGGAGTTTTTATATACCAAAAACTTGGAAATTTGATGAAAAAGGAAGATCTGCTGTTGTGGCTGATTATTTTGATACTGACAATCTTTCTGAAAATTATCAACTTATTAAGCTTAAACCAGGTCAGTATTTTGAAATATTGCCAGGTGAATCTATAGTTGCTTCTACACTAGAAAAAATTTCAATAAACACGGGACTTATTATGGGTATTTTATATCCACGAAGTTCAAGCTCACGACGTGGTCTTTCTATTGAAAGTGGTGTTATTGATCCTTTTTATTCTGGAAACTTAATTATCCCAATGGTCAATAATACACACCATGCTTTGAAAATTTATCCAGGTGAAAGAATTTGTCAGATCGTCTTTTATAATTTGAAACAAGAAATTTCCAAAGAGGACGCTGCAAAACATGGTCTTCAAGATTCAAAATATAATACAGCAACTCCATACAGTCTTGAAAGCAAACCTGACCATCAAGAAGAGACAGAATTGTTGAAACAGGGGAACGTAGAACAATTGAAACAACAGTTTCCTATACAAGATGATATTACAAAGAATCCTGTATGATAAAATATCCTTATTTACCTGAAAACAAACAAATATTGTACGTTCCTCTCGATAATAAATGGATGCAAGAAGCACAAAAAATTGCAAACGAACTATCAGGATGTTCGTGGTGGCCAACTGGAGCGGTGGTGGTAAAAGATGAAAAAATTATTGGTCGTGCAAGTAATGAAGGTAAATGGCAACCTCTCTGTCCACGTGTACAAAACAATTGTCCCACTGGTGAAGGATATCATTTTTGTAAAGAAATTTGTCAACAAAATGGTCACTCTGAATTGGGTGCCGTAAACAATGCTATTGCTAACAATAATGATCCTGGGCAAGCTGATTTGTATTTGTTTGGTCATTGGTGGTGTTGTAAAAAATGTTGGGACAGTATAATTAAACATGGTATAAAAAATGTTTATTTACTTGAAAATGCAGAAAACATTTTTTGTCGTGAACCAAGGCTCGCTCTACAAAAAGAATTAGAAAAGAAAACAAAAAATAATGAACGTGTCACTCCTAAAGATACTATTTGGAAAATTTAGTAAAGAATTTTTTTCAATATGATAGACGACAATAATTTGTTTGTGTTTGTGGGTAAACCTGGTGTAGGTAAAAGTACTCTAATAAAAAATATTTTTCCAAATGATTTTGTGGTTGATGTGTTACCTTTTGTTTTAGCCTATGGGAATGGTAATAGTTCTGCTGTACCAGAAGAGAAAACAATTTTAGGTTACCAAGACATGTATGAAAAAATGCGGGAAACTTATTTAAAAGATAAAGGACAGATTATACTTGAATTAGGGACTAGTCATACAGGGTATAACTTGCAAGAATTAAATAAAATTAATGACGACTACAGAGTAACAATCTTTCTGTGTGTTGCCCCTAATGAAGTCTGTAAAGAGCGTGCTTTAAAAAGAAGTAGAGATATGGACGTTGTAAAATTGGAAGCTCGTCTAGAAAGAGATTTTCCAGATTCATATCTAAATATTTTAGAAAATTTAAAAATTGATTATTATTTAATAGATACGGCTTTAAATCTTGAGGAAAATATTTTAAAAATAAAACAATATGTTAAATAAAATAATCTTAGGATTTGTTGGACAAATGGCAAGTGGCAAAGATACTGCTGCCAATTATATTGAAGAAAAATATAATGGAAAAAATTATAGTTTTAGTGGTATGTTAGGAGATGTTTTGAATAGATATCACATTGAAAAAAACAGAGACAATTATATAAAAATTTCTGAAGCCATGCGTGAATATTTTGGAGAAGATATTTTGGCCAAGACTATGGCTCGCGATGTAGAAAAGGATGAACATGAAATTATTTCTATTTCTAATGTTCGTCGTCCTGCTGATATAAAATATTTAAAAGAAATCCCAGGATTTATTCTTGTCAAAATTTTTGCTGATCCAAAAATTCGCTATGAACGTCTTGTTGGACGTGGAGACAAAGCTGATGATAATAGCAAAACTTATGAACAATTTTTGGAAGATCACAAAAGATCAACAGAAATTACTATTGAGGAAGTCGCTAATCAGGCAGAGGAATTAATTGATAATAATGGTAGTCTTGAAGATTTATACAAACAAGTAGATGAAATTGTAAAAAAATATGGACATAAAAATTAAACGCGTAGACAAAAGTTTACCTCTACCAGAATACAAAACGCAAGGCTCTATTGCTTTTGATATGTATTCTCGTGAGGAAATGAAAATTGCGCCAAAATCTTTGGCACTTTTGCCAAGTAATTTCATTATTAAAACACCAGAAAGTCATGGACTTATTTTGTCTGCACGCTCTAGTTTGGCTAAGAAAAAGGGTCTGATGCTTGCAAATGGTGTTGGTACTATTGATCGAGATTATTGTGGTGAAAATGATGAAATATTATTATCAGTTTACAATTTTACAGATGAAGAAGTGGTTGTAGAAAAAGGTGAACGTATCGCCCAAGGTATGTTTATGCGTATTGATAATGGTAATTTTGTAGAAGTAGAAAAAATGGAAGAAAATGATAGGGGAGGGTTTGGGAGTACTGGTAAATTTTAATATTACTGTATAAAATAAATATGCTCTCACTCATAGCCGCTATTTCAGAAAACAATTGCATTGGCAAAGACAATGCTTTGCTTTGGAATATCAAAGAAGACATGAAACACTTCAAAGAAATTACTAGTGGAAGTATTGTTCTTATGGGACGTAATACTTGGGAATCAATTCCCGAAAAATTTCGTCCATTGCCAAATAGAAAAAATATTGTGATTACTCGTGATGAAAATTATTCTGTGCCAGAAAATGTAGAAAAATATTTTAGTATTGAAGAAGCTTTAGAAAAGTATAAAAATGAAAATGTTTTTGTAATTGGTGGAGCAAGTATTTATGCACAAACAATTGATATCGCTGATAAACTATATATTACCGAAGTTCACAAGACATTTGATGGCGATGTTTTTTTTCCAGAAATAAATAAAAAAGTTTGGGAAGAGGTTGAACGTGAAGATTTTGAGGGGTTTAGTTTTGTGAGATATATTAGGAGTCTGTAAAGTCCATAAAGTCAAAAGTTTATAAAGTCTTTTGGATAATTATAGATTATTTTATTTAGATAAGTCGACTTTAAAGACCTTAGGGACTTGCGACTTTATAGACTATTTTTATGTCAAAAGGAATATTCGTTGTATTGCATGGAATAAATAATTTGGGCAAAACTACTCAAGCCAAAATGTTGGTTGAAAAATTACAAGCAGAAGGATATAAAGCAGAGTATATGAAATATCCTGTTTATGATTTGGAACCATCTGGAAAAATTCTCAATAATTATTTGCGTGAGGGAAACAAATTTAGTTTGACTCCTCGTGAAATTCAAACAATTTATGCTCTCAATCGTACACAATATGAAACAACTTTGAAAGAGAAGTTAGAAAGCGGAATAAATATTATTGCCGAAGATTACACTGGCACGGGAATTTGTTGGGGGATTGGTGCTGGAGTGGATGAAGAATATTTGAAATTAATTAATTCACATTTATTAAAAGAAGATATTGATTTTCTTTTTGATGGTAAACGTTTTACTGAAAGTACTGAAAAAAATCATAAGCATGAAACTGATGAAGAACTGTTAGAAAAAGTTAGACAGGCTCATTTGAAAATAGGTGAAGAATTGGGTTGGAAAAAGATAAATGCTAATTTAACAATTCTCGAAATTCATGTTATACTATGGGAAGAAATAAAAAAATTAATTTAACATAATTTTATGTTGCCTTCCATTGGTAGTTTAATCGTAAAAAGTTTTCATGTTTATTTTAGCACATTGAAAAAATTTGTTCCTTATTTGTTTTTGTTTTTGTTTTTTTCTATACTTTTATCTTTTGCCAATACTTCAAAACCATTATTATCATCTTTGATATCAAGCGTTTATGTCAAAGCTATTATTTATCTTTTTTCTTCTATCTTTTTTTCTTTATTAGGTTTTATATTGAGTTTGTCATTTATAAAAGTAGTTGGCTTGCACTATATTGGTCAGCCAGTACCAAAATTTTGGTCAAATATCAAAGAATCGTTCTTTTTGACTTTCAAAAACTTAGCAACTTTTGTTTTCTTGGCTATACCTGCTATTATTTTGTACGTTTTTTATTTATTTAGTATCATGGGTTATGTGAATTTTGTGGTGATTTTTATTGGACTTTGGTTGATAATTTTATTGGGTGTTTTAGTTTATATTTGGTTTTCTTTTGTTCTTGTAGATTTGGCTTTGGAAAAGGGGAATGGCTTATCATCAATTGTTTCTAGTGTAAAAATTGTAAAGGGAAGGGTTGGGTCTGTCTTTATTCGTTTATTTTTGCCATCGTTTGTATTGTATATTATTTTTGCTGTTATGAATGGGTTGTTTGATATGCTTTTTGGAAGTACTATTTTTTATACGGTAGTTATGCTTTTGTTGACTTTGGCTATTATTCCTTTTAGTGTCGTTGTTCCTACTATATTATATTGTGATTTGATGAAAAAACCAGTTTTGGATTTGCCAAAACCAGAAAGTGTCTAAAATATTTGAATTTTTTGTAAGAAGACCACTCTTTGAGGGGTCTTTTCTTTTGTCTAATCTCGTGTTACAATCAAGTTGTGAATGTCTATTTTTTGACTTTTTTTAGAGTCATCCTATAGACGTGCTATTAAGTTATTTTATTTTAAGAAAGATCCCTCTCCTTCGACTCCTTCGTCGCTCAGGATCGGGATGAATTAAACCTATGAAACAATACGTCCCAATTATTGGTATGGAAGTACATGTGGAGCTAAAGACTGACTCCAAGATGTTTTGTTCGTGCCCAAATAATCCTAATATTGATACTCCAAATAAGAATATTTGCGAAATTTGTTTGGCTCATCCTGGTACTTTGCCAGTACCTAATAAAAAAGCAATTGCCTGGACAGTTATGGTTGGAAAAGCGCTAAATTGTCATATTTTGGAATTTTCCAAGTTTGATCGTAAGCATTATTTTTATCCAGATTTACCAAAAGGTTATCAGATTTCTCAATATGAAGAGCCAATTGCTGAGCATGGCTTTATTGAGTTAGATTTTATAGGAGAAAATCCTATTCGTGACACTGCCAAAATTGGTATTACACGTGCACATCTTGAAGAAGACACTGCCAGACTAAATCATGGTGAAGATGGTAGTACTCTCGTCGATTTCAATCGTTCTGGAGTGCCTTTGGTTGAGATTGTGACTGATCCAGATTTCAAATCAGCTCTTGAAGCCAAAACTTATTGTCAAGAATTACGCAATATTGTGCGTTATTTGGGTGTGAGTGATGCTGATATGGAAAAGGGTCAGATGCGCTGTGAAGCCAATATTTCTGTGCAAGAAGTTGGTAGTTTTGAGATTATTGATGGTGTAGTGAAACCTCTAAACGGTGCAAAACTAAATAATAAAGTTGAACTCAAAAATCTAAATTCTTTCAAAGCTGTTGAACGTGGTATTGATTTTGAAATCAAAAGACAAACAGCGATGATCGAAAAAGGCGAAACTTGGGTACAGCAGACTCGTGGTTGGGATGATAACAAACAAGAAACTGTGATGCAACGTACCAAAGAAAATGCTGCTGATTATCGTTATTTTCCAGATCCAGATATACCACCTTTTCATCCTCTAAAAATTGCTGGTATTGTTTCTTTGCCAGAGTTGCCTTCTCAAAAGAGATTGCGTTTTCGTGAAGAATATTATTTGTCATATTCAGATGCCAAAATTTTGACAGACAGTAAAGAACTTTCTTATTTTACTGAAGCTGTGATGAGTGATCTTGTTGAATGGTTGGATTCTATGCCAGAGTCAGAAAATAAAGCCGAAAATCTTCCTCAAAAAATTAGTCGTTTAGCGGGTAGTTGGATTACGAGTAAACTCTTGGGAATTCTCAAAGAAAAAAATATGGATATTACTGATGTCAAATTTTCTCCTGAGAATTTTGCTGAGCTTGTTGCTCTTATCTACAACAACAAAGTCAATGGTACCAATGCTTTGAAAATTTTATTGATTATGGTTGGTCTTGATGTAGACAAAGATCCAACACATATTTTGGAAGAAAAAGGTTGGGGACAAGTTTCTGATAGTGGTCAGATTGAAAGTCTTGTTGATGCTGTAATCACAAATTATCCAGACCAAGTTGCTCAAGTCAAAGCCGGCAAAGAAACAGTTATTAAGTTTTTGATTGGTATGGTGATGAAAGCAAGTGAAGGAAGTGCGGATGTGAAAGTGGTGGAGGAAAAACTGAAAGAAAAACTAGGATAAAATTACAATCAGTTTTTATTTTGTTTATGGTTGACGTTGAACATTTTTTAAAAGAAAATAACATTGCTTATAAACTGCACGAACACACGGCCGTTTTTACTGTTGAAGAAGCACGAAAATATTGTGGACATATTCCAGGTATGCATTTGAAAAATTTATTACTGAAGGGTATAAAAGGGAATAATTTTTATTTGGTTATTTTGCCAGGGAGTCATAAAACTGATTTGAAAATGTTGGCGGAAAAATTGGGTGAGAAAAAAATTAGTTTTGCCTCACAAGAAAATTTAATGAAAAAAATGAGAGTAGATCCTGGCTCAGTTTCTGTTTTTGGTTTGTTGAATAATGAAGAAAAAGATGTGCAATTGTTTTTGGGTAGAGAAGTATATGAGTCTGATATTGTCACTTTTCATCCAAATCGTAACACTGCAACTTTGGAATTAGATAGAGTTGATTTTCATAAATTTTTGGAGGTAGAAAAACCCTCTTTTAAAGTTATTACTTTATAGACTTTTGACTTTACAGACTTTATGAACTTTCGACTAATGTATCCACAGCTTTCTTAAAAACATCCAATTTCAGTCAAAAAACAATCTCTTGCCAGTCTAAAATTTACGTGCTACAATTAATTTGCTATGAGAATATTCTACTCAAAATTAAAAGGAGGAAGAACAACTCTTATTTGACATACAAGCCACCATATCTGGTGGTTTTTTATTGCATTGATTAGACACTGATTGCATTGATTTAGAAAAGATTACACTGATTGAAAAATAAATTAGAATTTAATTTTTATAAAAACACATTTGTTACAAGTATTATTTGGTTATTATTGATGACTTCATAGTATATCAGTGTAATCCTCAATAATTCGTGTAATCAGTGTTAATTAATATTTTTTATGAACATACCATTATCCCTTACTTATGATGATGTTTTAATCATTCCTCGTCGTTCTAGTTTTTCTTCTCGTGACGAAGCTGTGACCAAGACCAGACTTTCACGTCATGTTAATCTCAATGTCCCAATAATTTCAGCCAATATGGATTCTGTCACAGGATCTGATATGGCGATTGCCATGGCTCGTCTTGGTGGTATTGGTATTTTGCATCGTTTCAATAGTATTGAAGAAAATGTGGAAGAAGTGAAAAGAGTGAAACGTGCTCAGAATTTGATTGTTAGTGATCCCTATATTATTGACTCAAATAAAACAGTTGCAGAAGCAAAAGAATTTGCAGCTGAAACAGGAGTGTCAGGATTATTGGTAGCTAACGGCGATCATAAATTAAGAGGTATACTTTCTCGTCGTGATTTTCTTTTTGCAAATGAAATGAATCAAAAAGTAGAAAGTATTATGACACCAAGAGAAAGATTAATAGTTGGTAATGCTTACACGACTTTTGAAGAAGCTAAAAAAATTTTTGCAGAATATAAAGTTGAAAAATTACCTTTGGTAGATGAAGAAAATAGAATTGTTGGTCTTATCACTAGTGATGATATTCGACATATTATAGAGTTTCCTTTGTCCAATCGTGATAGTGAAGGGCGTTTGATTGTGGGAGCTTGTGTGGGAGTGCATGGAGATTATTTGGAAAGAGCTCAAGAACTGGTCAAAGCTGGAGTGGATGTTTTGGTGATTGACATTGCTCACGGTCATTCAGATCTTATGTTCAATGCTATTAGTAAATTGCGTGAAGTAGTTCCTCATGTAGATTTGATAGCCGGCAATATTGCTACCGCTCGTGCTGCCGAAGAACTTTGTGAAGCCGGAGTAGATGCCGTCAAAGTGGGAGTTGGTCCAGGTTCTATTTGTATCACGCGCATTGTGACTGGTTGTGGTATGCCTCAGCTGACAGCTGTCATGGAGGCAGTCAATGTTGCCAAGAAATACGGTGTACCTGTGATTGCTGATGGTGGAATCAAAAAATCTGGAGACATGGTGAAAGCTCTTGGTGCTGGTGCAGATTCAATTATGCTTGGTAGTATGTTGGCAGGTACGGAAGAAAGTCCTGGTGTCGTAATGCACAAAGGGGACAAAAAATTCAAAATTTCTCGTGGTAGTGCGAGCTTCACTCAAGCCAATGATAGAAGAAAAATAAATCAAGAAAAAAAGAAAAATATGAGTGAAGTTGTACCAGAAGGAGTAGAATCTATTGTTCCTTTCAAAGGTGACGTAGCAAGTATCATTCATCAAATGGTTGGTGGACTTAAGTCTGGTATGAGTTATACAAATTCACATACAATTGCAGAATTACAAAAAAATGTAGAGTTTGTGAGAATAAGTGGAGCGGGTTTACAAGAAAGTGGTGTTCATGATGTGACGGCGATTACTTAGACGCAAATTAATGGATTAACACGCGGAATGACGCAGAAAGAAAAGTACTACCTTGTTAAGGTAGTACTTTTTTATTTCATTATCAATTTTTAAGCAAAAGAAAGTCCTGGTTCCAACATCATTTCTTCATTTTCTATTTTTGTTTCTTGAAAAATATTTTGGTTGGCATAAAATTTTTCATTGGTTGCCATTAGTCTAATGTTTTTACCATTTTCTACTAAATACTGAATACCGTTACCACAAATTTTGTTGTCAGCTACATCTTTTTGACCAATGATAACCCATTTTAGTTGTGGCATATCAGATATAAGATGTGAACATGGTGTATATTTACCATTACGATAGGTACATGGTTCCATTGTACAATAAAGCATGTATTCGTGTTCTTCCCAATCAGGAGTATTATTTTTTAGCATAGACAAAGCATCTTGTTCAGCATGAACATGTCCACGTCTGTATCCCCAAGCAGAAATTTCGAAAGTTTCTGAATTTACCAATGTGGCTCCTACACCATAGCCGTGTCTGGATTTATTGGAAACATCTTCAGCCAAGCGTTCGGTAATATTATAAAATCTATGGTTTACATCTGCCCAAAAAACATCTTTGAAACGACTAGACATACTACAAATTACTTTATTATTTTCTATATAAGTATCAAAAAGGTAGGAATAATCATATTTTTTAAAAATATCATTTTTTTGTCTATAATTACTTTTATCATTTACACAATAAATGCCTGTAATTTTTGTATCTGAGCTTATTGACTCAACTGCTTTTACCATATTTACAATAGTTCCTCCAGTTGAAGCCATACAGTCTACAATAGCAATTTTTTTATTTTTTAGAGCTTTACTCATATACATTGTACGTTCGTAATAGCCTGTTTGTTGTGAAAAAGCAACACATTCTATATCATAATGAAATGTTTTGGCAATAATCAAAGGAAGTCGTAATTGTGCAGCTACCAAAGTGGCAATGCCTATACCATCAGATTCTATAGACAGGATGACTTCGTTATCTTTTGGTATCATTTCTGCTAAATATTTTGCCAAGGTGTTATAAATTCCTTGATTAGCTAGAGTAAAACCTTTGAAAGGATATATAAAATATTGATAATTAGAAACAGTACCACCTTTACTATCAGTTGTACGTATTTGTGCTTCACGAAATAGATTCATAGCATCACCTACATCTTTTTTTATGGCTATTATTTCTTGATATGTTTGTTGAAGTTCTTTTTCAAGAAGATTTAACATATTATATAAGATTAGTCATACCAAAGTGGCATGTAGTAAATAAAAAATCATCCGTATTAGGATGATTTTATTGTATAGATAAAGAAATGAAAATTAGCTGATAGCTGTCTTTGACTGTCTCTAAATTGTTGTAGAGAATTTATATTCATATCTTACTAATAATAACATGTTTTGAAAGAAACAACAATCATGAATTGTGTATATTTTATTTTTGTTTCTTTTCATTTCACACCATTGACATTTTAGCTATTTTATGCTATAATTTTTGGTCGCTTCACCGGATTTCCCGGTGTTGTACGATAGCCCCAAGGGAGGGGGCTTAGTTTGAAGACAACCGTTCTTAGCATCCTTTTGCTCTGGGCCGTTATCGGCTTGGGGTGTGCAACCAGTACCTTCAACCCCACCGGCGACGAGTATCGCCGGTGTGCTCAGGTCGTCATTCTGGGGCAGGAGACCCAGAAGACGGCCACCGCAATCTTTGAACAGGCCTTCCGCGAGGCGGGCCTGAAGGCGTCCCAACAGCTCACTTCCAGCGAGACATTCCGCGTTATCGCGGAGTTCAACTCGTTGGCGCAGCGGGGCGGCTCTGACCTCCGGGTTGGGGCCGTCACAAAAGAGACTGCCGACAAGTATCGGATGATCCGGTGCAAGGGCTACTGCACCGAGTTCTTGCTGGAGGAGACCGTTCGCGGGATCCTCTGGCACGTCGTTTTTAATGGGGAGTCGCCGTCCTACGGCCTCCCCTACGACAAGTAGTCCAAGTTCTTCTCTCAAATCAAGGAGGTAAAAAAGACTGTCCGTACTGGTGTAAAGTTTACATCGGTACGGGCAGCAAAGGAAAACTAAATTTTATTGAATACTTCGAAAAGAAGTATTTTTTTATTTCTTAAAAGGTTTTATAACTTTATGAACTTTACAAACTTTATAAACTATCATTTTATCTCAATTTTCTCTCCCAAAAACTTTGGCTGAATATTCAATAACAAATCCAGCATCATCTTGAGTCGTGCGAAGCTTTCTCTAATTTGTATTTTTGTATTAGCATAAGACTTTACATCGCGAGCATTGTAGCCGATGGCGTCTATACCTTTTTTGTTGGCTATATATATGGCGCGCTCATTGTGGAATTTTTGTGAGATGATAGTGACACTGTCTTGTCCAAATATTTCTTTGCTTCGGACGACTGAGTCTAGAGTGCGGAAGCCAGCATAGTCAAGAAAAATACTTGATGTTGGTATGCCAGCTTCTAGCAAATCTTTTTGAATAGTTGTCGGTTCATCATACTTCTTTGTGCCATTGTCGCCACTTACGAGAATGAAATCAATTTTGTTAGCTTCAAAAAGTTCTTTGGTAGCTGTAATTCTATAAGCATAATAAGCATTTATTCTGCCATCTTTCAAATATTTGATTGTGCCAAGTAATAATCCTACTTTGTTATGAGGGATATTTTTTGTTGAATTATAAATTTTTTCGTCAGTGTTTTTTTCTATTATTTTGTTAGTGATGACGATAGCCGAAGAAAGAAAAACAACACTCAAGAAAAAAATTAGCAAAAGTTTTAAGAATATTTTTTTCATAATAAATAATGGTTCTCCCCCTAGTAGGGGGAGTTAGAGGGGGTCTTTAGCAAGATAAAACGTTTTATTATACTCCAGACCTCCCCTAACCCCTCCTAATAGGAGGGGGATTGTACGTACATTTTTTGAAAAGCTGTGTCTGCTGAATCTGCTGACAAACTGTCTCTGCTGACATGCTGTCAAAACTTCTCCGTAATATGCAAATGTTTTCTAATTTTTATTTTCCAAGTTTCAAAACTTTCGACCAAAATAATAAGACCTAAAATAACCATGACGAATACTACTGGCTGAGTAGAATACTCGGGTAAATTAAAAAGAGAAGAATTTTGCAAAAGTAATTTTAACAATTCCCAAATTATTAGTGAGACTAGAGTTGCTAACAAAAATTTAATTACGAAAAAATCAAAGTTGAGAAAATTCTGTATGAACTTGCCATCCATTTTTTTTAACCAATTAATATATTTTTGGGAGCTGTGATGTTTTTGAGTATAGAATAAAAATAATTTGATAACAAAAATAATAATTCCCAAAATTAAAACAGTCAAAACAATATCCCAGGCCACATGCCACCAAGTAGGGTATTCTTTTCTGATAGTATTCACCAGTGGAGTATCCATAAGTTTCAGGCCAGCTGGCAAGGTGAGAGTGGCGTAGAGGAAGACAAAAGCAATGACTCTCTGTAGCCAGAGCAATATTTTGCTGTGTGTTTTTTGATTTGGATAGTATATTTTGTTCATAGTTTATAGACTTTACAAAAGCTCGATATTATGTTATTTTATCATACGTGGAGCATCTTGACAAAAGTAGCAAAGTGTGCTACACTACTCTGTTTATTACACATATATAAAAAGGCTTTATTTAGCCAATTAATTCATAATTTACAAATGGTTGTGATTTCCACAAACCATTATAATGTGTAGTCATTTTAATTTATACATATTAAGTCTAATATATTTGTCTATGAAAAAGAACTTTTTCGCTAAACTAGGCCATTTTTTCCTAGTTTCAGCTCTTTTATTCAATAGTTTTGGTGTGGCGTTTGTGAGTGCAGAGGTTGATCCTACTGCAGTTTCTTTTATAAATGCAAAAGCATCTTTACCAGAGGGTACCTTTAATGGAATAGAATTCTCCGATGCTTGCATCGTGGGGGCACTATGGTAAACTATATGCATGACGGAACATATCAAGAAATCACACAATGTATCACTATTATTGTATCATCTAGTATGCCCAGTG
>JAQUAW010000003.1 GCA_028687045.1 Patescibacteria group bacterium | reverse complement strand
TGAGCTTGTAAAAAATTTGGCCGAAGAACTTTATCATGATAGTAAAGCTTTGATAAAACTTGATATGAGTGAATTTTCTGAAGGACACAGTGTATCTAAAATCCTTGGTTCTCCAGCTGGTTACATTGGTTACAAAGATAGAAATCCTTTTATGGAGCAACTCAAAAAAAGACCATACTCTGTCATCTTATTGGATGAAATAGACAAAGCTCACAAAGATGTCTCAAAATTATTATTGCAAATGCTGGATGAAGGAACACTCTCCGACAACCAAGGCAAAAAAATAAAATTGAATCATAGTGTGATTGTAATGACAACCAATGTTGGTTCGGAACTTTACAAAAAACAAAACTTTGGTTTCGGTGAAGTGCTGACAGAAAAACAAAAAAATTTAGAAAAACAAATAGAAGGCAAACTAAAAGAACAATTGGATGAAGCCATCCTCAGTAGAATTTCTAATATTGTGATGTTCAACGCTCTTGTGAAAGATGACATCGCAAAAATTACAGAAAGACAAATCATGGCAATTTCCAAACATTTACAAGAAACTCAAAAAATAGCTATTACCTCAGACGAAAAAGCTTTGGAAAAATTAATAGCACAAATCAAATATGAAGATTATGGTGCCAGAAATGTTTCTAATCATGTAGCTGATATTATTCAGGATTTACTTATTGATAACTTAAAAAATAAAAAGAAAAAAACTAAATATATTTTGACTTACGATAAGGATTATAAACTAGTCTAAATTCTTATGTCTTTAAGTGAGGAAGAAAAAAAAAGATTACAAAATTTTCAAAAAATCACTCAAGGTACCAAAAGAGTTAATTCTTTGGATTTAACAAAAGAAAAAAAATATCTAGAAAATGATTTTTCTTTTTTCAAAAAAAGCCTAAAAGAAGCTATAATAAATGACGACAATCAAGAAATTGAAAAAAACATAAAATCTCTTCTAGAATTATTATCAAAAAAATTAGCACTCAAATTGAGAGAACAACAAGAAACATACACTGATCTACCAGAAATAATTATTGAAGAAGCCACAAAAATATATATAGATGAATGTTATAAATTATTAGCTATACGTAATAAACTTTTACAAGAATAATATGGCTGATAACTTGGCAAAAAAACCAACAGAACCAACTATAGAAAATACAGCTATTGCCGATGCCATCAAGCAACCTGTCTTGAGTTTAGTACCAAATTATTTAACACCTGAAAGTAGAGAAAAAGTAGCTCAACAAATAGCCAAAAAAATAGAAGAATCTCTAGGCGATGATGCCAAAGAAATACTCCAAAAATATATAGATGAAATAAGTAATCAGTCACCAGCCAATGATAATACTTTGAATCAAGCTATCCAAAACATTGGTACAGAAAATAATCAAAACAATAATCAAGGATTGGTACCTCCAAATCCAAATGGAAAAAACCCGCCAGTAAATCAAGGAGAAAACGGACAAAATCAAAAAAATAATACAGAAGGTACCCAAAGAAGTAATAGTGGTGGCGTACAATCAGCTTACGCCAATAAAAAAATAGCAGGGAAAAATAAACCAGAAGATTCTCCAAGCAGTGAAGAAGCCAAACCTGAAGAAGAAAAGCCACCAGAACAAACAGAAGAAGAAAACAAAGATGCAGAAAAAAATGATGGAGCAAAAGATGAGACAGGACAGCCCGGAGAAAAAAAAGAGGAAGAAAATCCAGAAGCACATAATCCAACAGATGATAATGAAAAAAAAGAAAAAGAAGGTGAAAATAATGAAGCAGAAGAAAGTGAAGAAGAAAATGATGGAACAGCAGACCGTAATATTGCTATGCAAACACTAAATAGAATAAGAAACAAAAAAGAGATAGAGAAAAAAAATAAAGAAATTGAAAAATTAGAAAAACAAATAGAAGGTAATCAAAATAGATTAAAAAAACTAAACAAAAACAAAAAAAAATTTGATGATGAAAAAAAACCATTTGAGACGGCAAAGAAATTATTGATAGCTGCCAACAGGGCAATTTTTGCTGGACAAGTTATACTTGGAATATTAGCTTTTATATTCATGATAACTTTGGTACTTTTCCCTGTTGCGATGTTTTTGTTTGGAGTTTCTAGTTCTATGAACTTTGCCAAAACTGCCAACAAATTACAAATCAAAATTTTAGAAAAAAAAATAAAAGCTATAGATGAAAAAATTAAAAAAATAGAAAATGAAATTCAATATATAAAAAATGAAATACGTAGTCTGACAAACAAAATCAGAAAATTAGATATAGAAAAATCCCAACTTATAAATCAAGGACTGTTTCAAAAAAGTCCACAAACTAACAAATAATATATGGATAAAAAACAAATTATTTATATTACGATTTTTGTCATTGTCTGTATCTTACTAGGCTTTGCTATTTATTTTGTTTTTTTCAAAAAAGATATTATAAATAATATTGTTAACCAAAATACTACAGACACTACTACAGGTTCTTTTCCAGATGTTAACAATGGACAAAATACTACCGGCAATATAAACAATAATAGCACTGGAAATACCAACAACACAGGAACTACAAATAATAACAATACCTCAGGCATAATAACTAATACTAATCCAGGTGATCGTTTCAATACTACCCAAGAAAAACCTACTATAACCAAAATCACTACCCTAGCAAATGTTGGTATAGCTCAAGCCCCTGGCAATGCTGTAAAATTTTATAATATACAAGATGGTAAATTTTATAAAGTAACTTCTGATGGTACAATCATGCCTCTTAGTGATCAAGTTTTTTTTGATATTTCTAATATTAGTTGGTCTCCAAAAAACAATGAATCAATTATAGAATATCCAGATGGAGCTAATATCTACTATAATTTTGATACCAAACAACAAGTAACCTTACCAACACATTGGCAAGAATTTTCATTTTCAGCCGATGGTTCAGAAATTGCAGCCAAAAGTATTGGTCTTGATCCAAGCAATCGTTGGCTTATAACCAGTGATCCAAAAGGTCAAAATGTAAAATTGATAGAACCAATGGGAAACAACTCTAACAAAGTAATTGTAGAATGGTCACCAAATAGACAAATCGTAGCTCTTTCAGCCACAGGTGATCCTCTTGGATCTGACAGACAAGCAATCTTACCAATAGGCTTGAATGGAGAAAATTTCAAAAGTTTGGTAGTAGAAGGTAGAGGTCTACAAACACAATGGTCACCAGATGGTTCAAAATTATTACATAGTGTTTACAATAGTGCTTCTGATTACAAACCAGTTCTTTGGATAGCTGACGCTACACCAGATACAATGGGAAACAATAGAAAACCATTGGGAGTAAATACTTGGGCATCCAAGTGTGCAATGGCTGACGAAAGATTTGTTTACTGTGGTGTACCAACTAGTCTAGAAACAGGAGCTGGATTCAACCCAGAATTATCAAATATTATTTCAGATGATATTTACAAAATAGATATTCAAACTGGCGTAAAAATGGTTGTACCAGTTGAAGGTTATCATACTGTCCAAAGTATGCAAGTCAGCCAAGATGGTACTACTCTTTATTTTACTGACACCAATGAAAATGGAATATTTGAAATTCCCTTAAAATAAAAATATGATTTCTAACAAAAAATTATTTCTAATTTTTATACCCGCCATTCTGATAGTTGGTCTAGCTTTTTTTATTCAAATAATAAAATACCAACCACTATTTCCAAAAGTTAATCCCGAAGATTCTATTGCCAAAGAATTTGTTATTCCACTTTATCCCCAAGATCCCATAATCGGCAATGCCAAAGCACCTCTTACGATTGTAGCTTTTGAAGATTTTTCTTGTGAATCTTGTAGTGGACAAAGTGCGATGCTTGAGAACTTGTTACAAAAATATCCAAACAAATTCAAAGTACTTTGGAAAAGTTTGCCAGTATCTGAATTCCCTTACCCATCAATCAACGCTGTAAAATATGGCTACTGTGCCAACGAACAAAAAAAATTCTTAGATTTCAAAGCCTCAGCCTTTGTGAACAGCTCTAGTTTATCTGAAACAATTTTACAAAGTATCGCAGAAGAAACAAATTTGGATGATAAAAAACTTAGTAAATGTCTAAACTCTACAGAAGTAACAGACTATATAGACAACAATAAACAAATTGCAAAAATATTAAACATCCAAGCAGTGCCAGCTTTTTTTATAAATAACAAACAAATAGAAAATCCTAAAGCAGAATATCAATGGGAAGAAATTTTGGAATTAACTCAATAATATATGCAAAAAACAAAAAAATATTTATTTTTTTTGAGTAGTATATTTATACTTTCTATATTTTTCAATTTAAATATAAAAGAAACTTTGGCTGCCGAAGGTTTTCAAACACTAAATGGCTTTCAAGAAGTTTATGAAGCAAGTAATGGATCAAAAATATATACTTACATGAGTGCGTGTACTGGAATAGTTGAGCCACCTTCCACAACAAATAATCAAACAAGAGACCCAAAAACAGTGTCTCATTTACAAGCTCCTAGAGCTATTGTTTTACCAGCAGGAGCAAGTACTATTACTGATACTTTTGTTTATTTTCATGGTGTGGTATTCATAGACTCTGAGCAAACAGGTAAAGAAAAAGTTGCGACACCCACAACAAATGATTTAATCAATTTATTTAAAAATCAATATCTATTTGATAGAGAAATAGCAACTTTAAAAGCAGCCGGCAAACAAGCTGTAATGTTTGTACCTCGTCTTTATCAAACAACTCTGCAAGTAAACTCTGCTTCCAAACTAACAGCAAATGAATTTAACTGTTTTTATCAAGAAGCACAACAAAAATTAGCCACAATTACAGGAATATCCTACAATCCTGCACAAACAAACCTAACAGTAGCAGGGCATAGTGCTGGTGTAAATACTGTTCGATTCTATAGTGACAAAGGATTACAAGCCAACAATATTCTACTTTTTGATGGCTGTTACATTAGTAGTGCTGACAGTGTTTCTTGGTGTCCTACAATAGTAAGTAAAAACACTGCAAACAATTATTTTATATACTACGATAAAAACAGCGCTAGCACTTCAAAAGGTATACCAGCTACATCCAATTTAAATTCTTCAAAAACAAAAATTGTAGCAACAACAGGACTTGGACATTTTGAAGTCGCCACAAACTGTATTGCCGATTATACAGATAATAAATTATGTAATGGCAAAGGAAATGTTGTCACAGCTTCTACCCCACCAACAACTCCAACAAACACAACACCCTCAAAACCTCTAGCTCCTGGACAAAAAGTTAAAGTAGCAGCCATTGGTTCTTCGAGTTTTTGGCAAGGCTGTTTTTTAGATGGAGGATTCCTGCAAGAATTACAAAAAACACTCACCAATACACACATATTTTATTGTAAAGACACCTCAAAAAGTGGAGAAGGTTATGCTTTTTTTCTAAATAGTTGGAGAACTTATGTAAAAGGTAAAGGTTACAATGAACTATTATTATACGCAGGGTTAAATAATTTAGGTTGTGTCAAAAAAACAGACGGCTCATTTGATTGTGAAGATGGTTTAACTAAATATAAACAAAATTTAGATATCATTATTTCTGAAGCCAAAAATGAAGGGATAAAAGTTATTATAATAGGCGCACAACCATTCAAAGGATACAGTGCTTGGACAGAACCTTGGAGCAACAATCTTATAACAAACAATCAAAGACTAAAAAATGATCCAAGAATAGATGCTTACATAGATGTATATTCTGTAGTAGATAAAAATAATGATAAAACAATTGATGATGGTTTGAGTACTGATCATTTACATTTGAATACTCCGACTGGTAAAAAAATAGTTTATGATTTATTGATGCAAAAAAATTATTCTAATACACCTACTAATATTACACCTACAGCTACAGCAGCAACAACAAAAACTATTACTGATAGTGAAATAACCGAACTTATCAAACAACCAACACCAGAAATAAATATACCTGGTTTGAATTTTTCTGAACCAAATGCAAGTCTGGTAACTACTGATGCATCAGGCAACCAATGGCTATCCATACCTTACCTTGGCGAATATATTGCTGCTGTTTACAAATACGGTATAATTATCATATCTGTCATTGCTATATTTAGTATCATCATAAGTGGCGTAATGCTCATAGGTAGTGGTGGCAATAGTGATATTGTAAGCCAAGCAAAAAAAAGAATAATGATGAGTGTGATTGGAATTGTAGTAGCTACAACTTCATACACCCTTCTTTATGCTATAAATCCTGATTTAGTAAATTTTAGAAATTTGAAAATTTTGTATGTGAAAGGACAAGAATTTAAAGTTGAACTCAATGCATCTAGTGATGTCGCCGCAAACATATTGAATCAAAACAACATATTTTTAGAAGGAAAAATACCACAACTCGTCGATGGAATTTATAGTAAAGGTCTTACTATTCCAGCAGCTAGTTCTTGTTCAAATAATTGTGCAGGTAAAAACTGCGCTACACAACAAATAAGAGACATGGCATACGAAGCACAACTGAAGACTGGCTATCCAGCAGCTGTAATGATTGCACAATATCTAATTGAAGGACCAACCTTTGGTGTAAAATGTAAAACAGGATTTGAACCAGCCAAAAATCTTTATGCTTGGGGAGAAAAAGATCCAAAAGACTTAGCAATAGCCTCTAGCAATAATATTAAACCTATACTCAATTGTGAATCTCAACCTTATTGTTTACCTGGATACACTTGGGAATGTTCTGCAAAAGACATATATAAAAATGAAAAAAAACCAGTTGCAATACGAGACTATCAAGATGGTAATATTGATGGTACTAATTATATAGACTGTGGAAAAGGTACAAAAAAAAATCAAGGTTATATAAGAGTTAGTGGATATGCATGTTTTGGAGCAGCAGCAACTACTGGTAATATATTTGCACCACTAATTGCTTTTTATGAAAAAGCAGATTGTTACAAAAAAGCAAAAAATGAAGCTGGAGGTAGCCCTGAGATTTTTGCACTTCGAGTACAACAATGTGGCTATGCAACAGGTCAAGGATATGGTGCTGCTATAATTTTAAAAATGAAAGATTTTTGTTTATTAGGAAATAACCAAGAAAATATTTCTCTACCCTCAAATAGTGCTGATACAGATCCACAAGACGTCGTTATAAATTAATCCATAATATGTCCAAATCAACCACACTATTCACCTGCTCCAAATGCGACGCCCAATTTACCAAATGGTCTGGACGTTGTCTTGAATGTGGACAATGGGGAACAATTACTGAACAAGAAAAAACTATTGATAAAAAAGAAAAAACCAAATTGAATTACAAAGTGACAGAAATAAAAAGTCTAAACGAAATAAATAAACAAGAATTACAAAGAATCACTACCAAAATTTCCGAATTAGACAGAGTACTCGGTAGTAGTGATGTGACCGGACAAAATGCTGGCTTCGTACCAGGTAGTCTTGTTCTTCTTGGTGGCGAACCTGGTATTGGTAAATCCACTCTTTCTATTCAATTGGCTTCACTTATCTCCCCTACTATTTATATTTCTGGTGAAGAATCTGTAGAGCAAATCAAGATGCGAGCTGACAGATTGAAAATAAAATCAGACAAACTATTTCTCGCCAACGAAACCAACATTGAAACTATTTGTGCGACGATTGAACAAGCCAAACCAACCATGGTTATTATTGATAGTATCCAAACTATTTACTCCGAAGAAGTCGAGGGTGAAGCTGGCAATATCAATCAAATCCGTGCTTGTACAGCCAAACTCTTGGAAACAGCCAAAGCGACTAACACCACAATTATAATAATTGGTCACGTAACCAAAGAAGGTACTGTGGCTGGACCTCGCACACTTGAGCATATGGTAGACACAGTCCTTTATCTTGAAGGCGATAGACATCATAGCTATAGAATTCTTCGTACTGTAAAAAATCGTTTTGGTGCCACCGACGAAGTTGGTATTTTTGAAATGAATGAAATGGGATTACAAGCTGTAAAAAATCCTTCAGCCTGTTTCCTCGAAGAACGCGAAGATAATTCTCCAGGTAGTGTCATCACCTGTCTGATGGAAGGTACAAGACCAATGCTGATTGAAATCCAAGCTCTAGTCAACAAAACCAGTTTTGGTTTTCCTGTCCGCAAAGCTAGTGGTTTTGATTTGAATAGACTTCATGTCCTCACAGCTGTGCTACAAAAACGTGCAGGACTCAATCTTGGTCAATATGATATTCATATCAATGTCGTAGGAGGAATTAGAGCCAGTGAACCAGCTGCTGACCTCGCAGTATGCCTAGCTATCGCTAGCTCGTTTAAAGACAAAGAACTTGGCAAAGACTTAGTCGTTTTTGGCGAAGTCGGTCTTGGTGGCGAAGTCCGTAGTATCGCACAATTAGAAAAGAGAATCAAAGAAAGTCATGGACTTGGTATGAAACGCGTCATCACCCATTTGGGAAAAAATAAAAACAAAACTGATATCAAGATTATTGATGTGAAGAATATTGCGGAGTTGATAAAGCAGACATAAGGTTGTTCTCTCCCTCGTAGGGAGAGTTAGAGAGGGTTATACGAACAATGCTTCTATATAAACCCCCTAGCATCCCCTAAAAAGATAGGAATCTATTTATAAATAAAAAAACGTAATAAAAAACAAGTTAACTCTCCCCCAGGTAGGGGGAGTTGGAGGGGGTTATACGCATATGCAATATTATCCAGACTATTTCAAAAATAAACCAAATTACATCAAAAAAAGAAAAAACCTTAGAAAAAACCCAACTAATGCTGAACAATTATTTTGGTATGAGATAAGAGCAAAAAGACTTGGTGTAAAATTTCGTCGACAATTTCAAATCAGTAAATATATTGTAGATTTTTACTGTCATGAATTGAAAATGATTATTGAACTAGATGGTAATATTCATGAATCAAAACAAATTAAAGATAAATACAGACAAAATTATTTAGAGAGTTCAGGTTACAAAGTTATAAGATATTATAATGAACAAGTCTTATTTGAAAGAGAAACAACAGTAAGACATCTTATAGAAGAAATAAAAAAAATACAATCTGAAAATAAGTTAGATTGATTAGCAAATTCTCCCCCTAGTAGTGGGAGCTAGAGGGGGTTAAATCAAAGAAGCAAGCTCGCATAACCCCTCCCAACCTCCCCTACCAGGGGAGGAGATAATAAAATAAAAAATCCCGTCTATACGGGATTTTATTTTTTTAGAATGGGGCACGCGTCGCTCATCTCAAAGTCGCGGGGTGCGACCAAGACGAGCGACGCGAAACTAAGGGCAAAGGAACCTTTAGAAATTGTTACGATCCGCCTGTTGGCGGGCGTAACGAACCTCCAAAGGTGTCAGCCCTAGTGCGGCAGACCAAACCACAGATTCATGACCATCCTCCGTGGTCACTGGAATCTGCAATCTTCCGCCTGAGAAAGTTGCATCATCGAGACGTGCATTCACCTGCACGTCTCTTTTACCGCCAAATGAAATCCTACGGATCACAACACAACTACTCACGCAGACCTCCTTGTCTGTTGCGCGAAGCCCAGAAAATACCACAAAAAAACAAAAAAGTCAAGTATCTAAGCTAGATAAATGACTTTTTTTATAAAAATTTTTTATTACATTCCTCATTCCACGTTCCCCATTCCTCTATTCAAGATGTACTTTACTCTCCCACTCCCCCACTTTTTTCTTCAAACTTGGATATTTATTGAAATCCATACCACGTGCTACATCACGGGATAGCTTAATTATTTCTTTGTCTTGCATCGTCGCAATTTTCAAATTCATCATACCACTTTGAGCAACACCATAAACTGCACCTGGTCCACGCACTTCCAAATCATACTCAGCCAAAACAAATCCATCATGCGTACGCTCAAAAAATTCTAATCTTTCTTTACTCTTAGCAGAATTCTTGGTAGTAAAAAGAAAACAATAAGATTGATGACTACTTCTACCAACACGACCACGAAATTGATGAAGCTGAGCCAAACCAAAATTCTCCGCCCCTTCAATCATCATGACACTAGCATTGGGAATATTGACACCAACTTCGACGACTGAAGTAGAAACCAAAATATCTATTTTGCCACTAGAAAAATCTTGCATGATTTCGTCTTTTTCAGCAGATTTCATTTTGCCGTGCAAATAATCAACTTTGAGATCAGGAAATATTTGTTTACTCAGTTTTTCAAATTCTACCAAAACAGATTTTTTTTCTTGACTACCTGTAAAATTATAATTTATTATTTCTATTTCGTTTTCGTCTTTTTCTTTTTGTTCAATCAGCGGACAAATTACAAACACTTGTCTACCTTGTTTGATTTGCTCACGAATAAAATCATAGGCCTTTTGTCTATTGTGATCATCAACTAATCTTGTTTTGATTATTTTTCTGTTGCTTGGCATTTGTTTGATAATAGATAAATCTAAATCACCATAAATTGTCAGTGCAAAAGAACGTGGTATCGGCGTCGCGGTCATACTCAAAAAATGGGGAGTTGTTTTTTTGTTACCACTTTTTTCTTTGATAGTTTTTCTTTGTTCCACGCCAAATCTGTGTTGTTCGTCAACGATGACTAGAGCCAAATTTTTAAATTTAACTTTATCTGTCAAAAGAGCATGTGTGCCAATCACAACATTCATTTCTCCACTATTTATTCTGTCTAACAAATTTTTTCTTTGAGCGACTTTCGACTTTATAGACTTTTCAGACCCAGACAGATCCGCCTTGGGAGGAATGGACTTTTGACTAATAGCTTCTGAACCAGTTAACAAACAAACATTTATCTCATGCCCTTTCAACAAATTACAAAATGATTCATAGTGTTGCTTTGCCAAAACCTCAGTCGGAGCCATAATCGCCACCTGATAATTATTCAAAACAGTGTCCAAAGTCGCCATCGCTGCTACTACTGTTTTGCCCGAACCAACATCACCTTCAAGTAATCTGTTCATGGGTGTAGGCTTTCCCAAATCTTGAATTATTTCCCAACTAGATACTTTCTGATCTTTGGTCAATTCAAATGATAAATTTGCCACAAAATCTTGAATAGCTTTTTCTGAGAATTTTATTTTTGGAGCTTTGGCAACTTTGATAGACTGTCGTAACATTTCGGCACGTAGTTGTAAAATAAAAAGTTCATCAAATTTTAATCTCTTTAGAGCATAATCAATTTCTTGCTGATTTTCGGGAAAATGAATTGATCTAATAGCTTCTTTGAGCTCCATAACATCAGCCACATCCCGCACATCTTCTGGAACCCAATCGACTATTTCATCAATATGAGAAATAACTTGACTGACTAAAAAACGCAATTGCTTCTGAGTAATTCCCGCTGTAAGTGGATACATTGGCACTATACGAGCAGTATGCATATTATGTCCTTCATTCCCCATTCCTCGTTCCCCATTCCTCACACGCTCATAACTCGGGCTAACCATTTGCAAACCAAACATATCTGACTTCACTTTACCCGAAAAATAGAATTCCTCTCCAACATGCAAAGTTTTTGATATAAAAGGCTGACCAAACCAAACTAGACGTAATTGGTCACTCCCATCGGAGATAAGTGCTTCAGTCACAATCTTACGCTGACGAGAGCTTCTCTTGGCGTTTATAAGCTCTATTTTGCCCCGTATGGTGACTTCTTGACCATTTTGGAGCTTTGCTATGCTCAAAATCTCACTGTAGTCCTCATAGCGAAATGGGAAGTAAAAAAGCAAATCTTCAACAGTCACAATTCCAAGACGAGACAATCTTTTTTCCAGAGTCTTTCCTATTCTATTTAGCTTATTTACCTTGGTTTTTAGACCATTCATATTAATAGTTCCTAGTTTCTAAGCCTTATTTCTTATTCCTTACTTCTTAATCCCTATATATTGTATCAAAAAACTCCCTTTTTGGGGAGTGTTTATTGTGCTCTCGCTAAGAATCGAACTTAGATTTTCAGTTCCGCAAACTGAAGTCCTATCCATTGAACGACGGGAGCATGATTTTTCTTGATTTAAAGCAAAATTTTTATCAAGTTAAATTATGTATTATTTTAGCAATCTTGTCCGCCTTGCCTGCACGCCTTGGGCTGTGGGCGGAAACGACGGGAGCATTATTAAAATACGAAAAGATTATAACTCAGAATAATGAATTTGTCAATAAAAAAGCCTTTCACAAGGCTTAATTTAGGTTATTAAAAAATTAATGCAATCGCCACTTTCTACCAATCATATCACTCAAAGGTTCTTCTTCCTTTTCCAAATCTTCATCAATAAAAGAACGCAATGTTATACGTATTTCATTTGGATCCATATCCATAAGTGGTACACGCAATTTTGGAGTAAAATTGCCCAATGTTTCTATATATATTATTTTCAAATTTTCTTCTGGATTATAAATTATATAAAAATTGGATAATTCTGAATATAGATAAAATCTATCGTTTATTATTACTCCCAAATCAGTAATTCTAAAAGGTATGATTATAGGCTCTTGATGAGACTGCAAAAATATAATAACAATAAATAAAACCAAAATAAGAGAAAAAAGAAAATTGGAAGTAAACAAAGAATAAGCCAACAAAATAACACCAAAAATACCCATTATTACATACCAAGCAGTATTCCTTTCATGTTGATCATATTCAGGAACACTCCACTCATGTAAAATTTCTCCAACATTTGGATTTTCTGCTAATTTTTTTGGCATAAAATACGAATTGATTAATATAGCTTTATAATAGCATATTTTGGAAAAACTGTAAATTTACAACATACTATTCCATATTGTCCCATTGTTAAATTGTCATTTTGATATTTAATCGTTATTTATCTTTTATATTTTAATCTAAAAAAAAATTCTCCTATTTCTAGGAGAATTTTATTTGTCTAAATTTTATTAGATATCTAGGTTGTCGATAGCACTAGTATCTACATCCTCCATCATACTACTACTTGGAGTACTATGTGAAGCAACTTCTGGTCTACGATGTTCTGAACCTTCTGGTTCGTTGATTTTCAAGTTTACAAGGGCATTGTTCTTAGCACCAACAACTTTTAACAAAGTGCGGATAGCGCGAACAGTGTTTCCACGTCTACCAATGACATAACCGATGTCAGTTGGATTAAGATCCAAAGTGATAAGCACACCACGTTCATCTACTGTACGGGTAACTTTTACTTCATCTGGATTGTTTACAATCGCCTTAATGACGAATTCGATAAATTCTTGATCTTGTACCATATCTTTTCAATGTTACATATATAAATAAAAACTTTCGATTTTGTGAAATGCTTTCTCGACAAAAAGCATGTCTAAACCGTGAAAAAAGTATAACACAAAAACTTGTAAAGGTCAATATATCTTGCAAATTATTTTGTCCACAACAAACAAAAAATCTCGCAGTTTGCGAGATTTTTGAATATGTATTGTAATTAAGCTTTAGCTTCTTCCACAGGAGTTTCAGTAGCTGTTTCTTCTGCTGATTTTTCAGCAGCGGCAACTTTTTTAGCTTCTTCTGCGGCTGTAGCAGCTTCTTTAGCAGTTTTTTCTTTAGCAATAACGTCAGCTTTTTTAGCTTCAATTTTTACTTTACGTTTTGCAGTAATAGTTACTGATTTTTTCTTTTTACCTTCAATCAAACCTTCTCTTACAAAGATATTGTGTACAGTATTAGATGTTTGAGCACCTACACTTAACCAATGTTTAATACGGTCTTTTTTGAGTTCCAAAACTTTTGGATTTTGAGTAGGATTATAATTTCCCAAGATTTCCAAACTATTGTATTGTGTATCTCTGTGCTTTTCAGAAATAATGAAACGATAGGTTGGTTGTTTTCTTTTACCAATTCTTTGTAGACGAATAGTCAACATAATATACTTTTTTAAATAAATAAACCTTCTTGAGCGTGTGACGGTTTACGGGGGATATTGTAGCAGGTTAGGCTTTTTTTGTCAAGTATTAGGGGTCTTTTTAAATAAAAGGCCAACATTACCTACAAAACCACTCCCTTTCACAAAATCCACACTAAAAATAAATCTTAACATTTTTCCGCCAACATTTTTATCTACACCAAAAATAATTTTTTCATTATTGATATTATTCTTTATTTTATTCAAATCAAATATCATTTTATCAAAAAAAGTTTTAGCTTTCTTTTCAGCATCAACAGGAGAATCAGAAGAAAAATCTAAATTAGCGAAGTTACTCAATACAAATTTACTAATAGACTCTAGATTTTCACTATCTCCACTATATTCTTCCAAATTTTCTATGTTTCTTCTCGCTGCTCTTATTTTCTCCATCTTATCCACATCAGCGGGACCTTTATATTCTAAAGCAGGATTATTACCTCGAGCCTTTTTATAAGCAGTACCAGCAACTTGTTCCTCTATTTCAGAAACCTCTGAAACTTCTGATAGAGCCCTTTCAGGTCTTCTATATTGTCTACCAGAAAATAATCCGGATAAAAAACTTCTTTCAGACATATTATAATTTTAATTATCTAATTTAACACTAAGTAATTTACTAATACCATCATTACCCATTGTCACACCATAAAGCACGTCGACAGCATGCATAGTGACTCTATTGTGAGTGATGATAATAAATTGTGATTGCATTGAGAGCTCACCCAAAATTTTGGTGAAACGAGTAGTATTGGCTTCGTCGAGAGCTGCTTCTACTTCGTCCAAAATCACAAACGGTGAAGGATTGGTATGCAAAATTGCACAAAGCAAAGCAATAGAAGTCATAGTTCTCTCACCACCAGAAAGCGCTGAAATATTTTTGATCTTTTTGCCAGGAGGACAAGCATAGACTTCTACACCTGTGATAATCTTCCTACGTCTTTTTGTTTTTTCTTCTCCCATTTCTTCAGACTCAACTTCCCTCGACATTTCATTTTCCATTCCTTCATCCCCCATTCCACGTTCCTCTTCACTACCATAAACTTCTACAAGTTCAGCACTACCACCTTCAAACAATAATTTGAAATAACGCGCAAATTCTTTTTTAATTTTATTGAAACTTTCTTTGTGTTTTTTCTTCATGAGTTTGTCAAGTTCTTCAATCATCTTTTCTAAGTCAGATGAAGCCTTGTTTAGATCTGCCAATTCAAAAGCCAAAGAATCATGACGCTCACGAATTTCTTCGTATTCAGACATCACACTTTCATCAATTCCACCAATAAGAGAAAGTTGATATTTCAATTTTTCAATTTCTATTTTGGCAGTTTCCATTTCATCTTCCACAAATTTTTCTATCAATCTACTGACAATATTACCAATACCTTCTTGTAATTCAGAAAATATTTCTTGTTCCAAATCTTCACGATGAGTTTGTAATTTTACTATTTCTACTTGCAAACTATGTTTTTCTTCAGCATGCTTGTTTAGAGACATTTGTTCTTCTTGCATACTATCTTGCAAAGCAAAAATCCTTTGTCTTTTTTGTTCTTCTTCTTCATTCAAAGTTTCTATTTTTTTACTTACAGCAGACAATCTATTTTCTACCACGTTTATTTGAGAAACCAAAGTTTCTTTTTGTTGAGAAAATTCAGTCATCATACCACTATATTCTTCTTTGGAAAGTGAATGCATGGATAGTTCTTGTTTGAATTGAGAAAGTTCTTTGGAAGCTTCATGCAAATTGTTTTGTAAAAAACTTACTTTTTCATTTTGCACTTGTTCTTGAGTACGAAGCGTCATCATGTTTTCTTTTTCATTTTCTACCGCAATTTCCAGTTTATCTAGTTGAATTTTATTTTCAAGCATTTCTTGCTTCATTTGTTCATAAGCATATTCACTGAAATCTTGGTTACCACCAGCAAAAGACAAAACGCCTTTTTTGGCACGACGGAAGCCACCTTTCATAGAACCACTAGTTTCCATAATATCACCTTCTAGTGTGACCATACGCACTCGACCAATACCAATCTTACGAGAACTTTCAATATCTTCGACAATCAGAGTGGAACCAAAAACATAAGAAAATACATCTTCATAAACAAGATCATAATCTACCAAATTTACAGCCAAACCATAAACACCTGAAGTATGTTCCAAATCTTTTATATCATTTGGCACGAAACGACTTTTTATTTTATTGAGTGGCAAAAATGTAGCAAAACCAAGTTGTTGAGATTTCAAAAATTCAATACAAGCTTGAGCAACTCTATCATTTTCAACCACAATAGAACCCAAGTGAGATTGAGAAGCTACTTCCAAAGCTAGACGATACTTTTCATCTACCTTAGCCAACTGAGCAACGATACCATGAACTTTGCCACCAAACTTACCAGGTACCTGCATAAGTATAGCATTGACTGCACGCAAACCTTCAAATTGAATACTGTCTTTCCCCTGTTTCATTTCATTGATATTGTGTTCAAGTTCAAGCTGTCTGTTTTGTAATTTTATTTTTTTATTTTGTAATTCTTCAATAGTACTAAACAAAACTTTCATTTTTTCTACCAATTCTATTTTTTTCTTATTTTGATTTTCTATATCTTTTTCAATATTTTTTTCTTGAACAGCAAATTCTTCAATTTTGTTTTCCAACCAACCAATGTTTTGTTTTCCCGCTTTTCCAAATTCTGTTTGCAATTTGCCAGAAACTATTGATTGTTCTCTTTCAAGATTATTTTTTTCTTGTAATATTTTTTGATATTCTTCTTGTAATTCAGAAAAAGCTTCTTGACGTGATTTTTCTTGAGCTAATTTTGCTAGTTCAGTCTGTACGGCTGACAGACGAGCATTTACTTCTTCATAAGTTTTGTTGACAGTATCAAAACTTGTTTGTAATTTATCCAAATTTTCTGACAAGTTACTATGCAAAGTAAAATAATATTTTTCTTGTGTTTCACGCAAACCCATTTCTACTTCTTGTCTTTTTTCCAATTTACTAACTTGTTTTTTCAAAGTCTTCAAATGTGGTTCTACCTCACGTAGCATAGCTTCAGCTTGTGCAATATTTTCTGAAGTTTTATTAAGTTTAAGAACAGAATGATGACGTTTGATTTGAAATTCTTTTATACCTACAGCTTCATCAAAAAAACCTTTTCTTTCACTTGGTGTTTGCAAAAGCAATCTATCAATAGTACCCTGACTAATGACAGAATAAGATCCTTGTCCAAATTGGGCTTGGGCCAAAAGTATTTGTAAATCAATAAGACGAACAGGACTACCATTCAAAGAATATTCACTTTCACCAGAACGATAAAGTTTACGAGAAATTTCCAATTCATCATAATCTACTTTTACTCTTTTGTCTTTGTTGTCCAAAAACATAGTAACACTAGCCAATCCCATTTTACCTTTTCCTTCTGAACCAGCAAAAATAACATCTTCACTTTTCTTACCACGAAGATGTTTCATACTTTGTTCTCCCAAAACCCAACGAAAAGCGTCTACCACATTACTCTTTCCACTACCATTTGGACCAACAATTGCTGTTACACTATATTGTCCATCCTTTTTAGGTGACGGGAAATCTATAGTGGTATTATTAGCAAAAGATTTAAAACCATTTATTTCAAGCTTTTTTACGTACATAATCTAAGAAATAAGCAAATTAAGCAGAATAAGCAAAATAAGTAACTTTGTACTTTTCACTATCTACTTTATACTAAAATATCTTTATATCTGAATCCTGCCTACAGAAAAGCATGGCAAGACACAAATAAATCAAAAATCCTAAACATCAAATGACTTTCGACATTATAGACTTTAAGGACTTTATAAACTTTTTACTATTATATCACTTTTCTTAGCTAGTTGACAATAATCGAAATCTTGTATATAATGGCTGGCTGTAAAATACAACAAATATGCCACATAGAATTGCCAAACAAATCCACAATGAAATCCTTGAAAAAGACAATTTTTTGCTAGTGGCACACCAAAATCCAGATGGAGATGCTGCAAGCTCAGTTTCAGCCTTTTCTCAAATGCTCGAGCTACTTGGCAAAAAATACACCTTATTTTGTAAGACATCTGTTTCAAACCAATTTGAATATTTGAAAAATGTTCATCACTTTACTTCAGAACCAGAAATATGGAAACAAAAATTTGGGGCTATCATAGTCTTTGATTCAGGAGATTTACCTTATGCAGGAATTGACGAATTCATTACTAAACAAGAAAATCCTTTTATACTCAATATTGACCATCATGCTAGTAATGTTAATTTTGGTAATTTAAATTTAGTCAGAAATACACTTTCTTCAACCGTTGAAGTTTTGTATAATTATTTTTTGATAAACAAAATAAAAATAAATGCTGAGATGGCAACCTCCTTACTTACAGGACTTATTACTGATACTGATAATTTCTCCAACGCCGCTACTTCCAAAGAATCATTATCTATGGCAAGTTACCTAGTAAACAAAGGAGCCAAATTCAAAAAAATCCATGATTATATTGTATTAGACAAAAATGTCGCAATTTTACAACTTTGGGGAATAGTCCTAAACAGACTAGAACTACACAAAAAAACAAATATAGTCTATACCTACATAAAACAGGAAGACTTGATAAAATGTGCTGTGACAGAAGAAGAAATTGGTGGACTTTCCAATATGATGAACCATTTAAAAGATGGTAAAGCTATCTTTGTTTTCAAAGAAAAATCTAATGGTAATATAAAAGCTAGTACAAGAACTACTTTAGAAACTATTGACCTATCCAAGATTGCCCAACTTTTTGGCGGAGGCGGACACAAAAAAGCTGCTGGCTTCGAAGTGACAGGCCCTATGACTACAGCAATTGAATATGTTTGGGAAACCATTGAAAAAAGTAACCTTATCGTGTAAACTAATAATATAAATATAGACAAAATTTATTTGTAAGATTCGTTATATTAAAAAGTTTTGAATAACACAAATACTAACGAATCGACACAAATACTTGTCTCAACAACATCTCTATTTTATCTCAATTTATTTTATAAAAAATAAACTTTATGAACAAGACTTCAAACCAAGAAATTTCTTCCCAAATATTAATTCCAACTATAATCGAAAAAACAAGTTATGGTGAGCGTGCCTATGATATTTATTCCAGATTACTCAAAGATAGAATAATTTTTTTAGGAACAGAAATCAATGACCAAGTCGCTAATATTGTCATAGCTCAACTATTATTCTTGGCCAACCAAGATCCAGAAAAAGATATCAAAATATATATCAATTCCCCTGGTGGTTCAGTCACAGCTGGCCTAGCCATCTACGACACCATGCAATTTGTAAAACCTGATGTATCTACTATTTGTATCGGTATGGCAGCTAGTATGGCTTCGGTCCTATTGGCCGCAGGAGCCAAAGGCAAAAGATTTTGTTTACCAAACAGTGAAGTTATGATTCATCAAGTCATGGGTGGTACTCAAGGCCAAGCTAGTGATATCAAGATTCATGCTGAAAGAATTCTCAAGATGAAAGACAAACTAAACGCAATTTTACAAAAACACACTGGACAAAAATTAGCAACTATTGAAAATGATTCAGACCGTGACAACTTCAAGAGTGCCGAAGAAGCTGTAAAATATGGTTTAGCGGATAAGGTGATAGAGAAATAAATCTTTTAAAAAATTAAAGACCGACTACTTCTAGTCGGTCTTTTTTATATCAACATTTTTCTTTATCTATTTGTTATTCCATTGTTACATTGCTAAATTGTTTTTTCAAACTCTGTGTAATCTTTTTCAAAATCAGTGTAACCTGCCGGCAGGCAGGAGTGTAATCAGTGTAAAAAAAAATTCCTCAACACATCTGTGTTAAGGAATCATTTAAAAGATTAAGGAATTGTGTCCTTACCTGATCCAAGAAGGTGTATTCTAGGTCAATTGCGAGCCGGAGCCTGCCCTAGCCTACAACACACCCCCATGCTTGTCGTGGATACAGGGACGTATTTTTTTTAAAGAAAAAATATTTCTCAAAAATTCACGTCTCTGCATACGAGAATCGTAATTATTTGCACAAGTAGTTTCAAAATCAATTATTAGTATTACTTTGTATCTCTCTATCTATGTTGTGCCTCAATAAATACGACTTGCTATAATACCACAAATAACACATCTTGTCAATAGTATCTATGCTAAAAAAACAAAAAATGGCTTGTTTAAGCCATTTTTATATATTATCTATCCACAATTTTAGTTCAAAATAGTATCATTAATATCAAAAGGAGGAATTACTTCACTACTTTCAGGAACAACTTCAGCAGGAATTTCTTCCACAGGAACTACTACTTCTTCTTTTTTTGGCTCTACACCAACCAAACAAATCTTTGGCAAAGGTCGATAATAACTATCAAAAACAACATTTTCTTTCTTGCCATCAGCCAAAACACGTGTGTAAGTAAAAGATGTTTCAGCACCTTCATGACGTAACTGACATTCCCTCACTCCAGGAGCTAAATTAGTTGTTTCTATAGTTTTGTCAGCACCAGCGGCAATCCACCTTGAGACAACGGGAGGTGTGTAAGAAGCTTTTCTACCATCATTTGTTCCCCAAAAATAAATATACAAATCATAAGTTTTGACATTCAATTCTGTGGTTACTAAAATATAATTACCAGTATCATTCAAAAAACGAAAATCTGGATTAGGATCATAAATAGTAGCATCTGTACCTGGATTGCCATTTGATAAATCATTATAATAACTCACCACCAAAGAATGATTACGTCTTTCTGTAATTTTCAAACCAGAGTTCATAGCAGCACGAAACATAGTAGTTCCTATTTGACAAAGACCACCAGCAACTTCAGGTTTGATTTCATCCCCTTTTATAACCAACTCTGGCAAATAACCATCAGCAATAGTAAAAGGTTTTAAAGCTTGAACCAGAGAAAAATCTTCATTTGGCTTAATAAGTAAACCATTTAATTTGTCAGAAGTAGCATGTCTCAAATTTTTGATACGATTGGAAGGACTACCATTGAACTTCGAATGACCAACACCTAAAACTTCAGAAATCCCCAAATCATTTACCTCACTAGTCTTAATATTTGGTTCGGTTTGTTTATTTATCAAATTAATATTTTTTAAGATACCTTCATCATGCCATGTTCTAGCATCAAAAGCTTCATCTACAGCTTTCAAAGTAGCCTCAACATCTACAGTAACACCAGGTCTAGAACCACTAAATTCAGAAACTTTGCCATTAGTACCAATTTTGAATTTTGCATCTTCAGCTTGAATATTTACTTGAGGTTCGATTTTATCCAACAAAAATTGTGTAGTAGACGCTGTGTCCAAAGAAAAAATAAAATTACCATCTTCAGCTTTCACCACTTCCAACCAACTAGCAATATTATCATTAGTTATAGACCAGGTCCTAGTAAGTGTGGTATAAGGGTCCACATAAGAAATAGTCAAAGGACCGGCTTCTAAAACTTTTGGTAAACGATCAATTATGGTAGAAACATCAGATTCGTTTATCTCAGGATTTTTTACAAAAGAAACAATATCAAGATAAGGCACTTGGAAAGTAGACCAGGCTTTCAATATTTTACCACTAACCATTTCATAATCAAATGAAAAACCAGGTGTAGAAGAAACTATTTCATATTCCAAAGGTTTCAAAGATTTTATATCAACATAAGCATTAACCGGTTCTGAAATATATCCTTCCAAATAGTTGTGTATTTGTTCAAAAACACCTTGTTTATCCAATTTGATGTTTTTCAAAGATAAATCAGGTTTACTTAATCTTACCCAAATAGCAGAAAAAGTGTCAGACAATAAATTATTATCTTTACGATAAGATATCAAATAATCAGTTTCTTCTTCAATATTTACATCAATTAAATCCCTAGTACTATCTTCACTAAAAACACTAGGATAAAGTATAAAATTTTTGGTTTCATTCTCCAAAGCAAAATTAAAATGTATACCCTCATTCAATAATTTATCATTCATGTTTTTCAAATAAGCAGACAACTCATTTTTATCCATACCACCAATATGTACTCCACCAAGATAAACACCTGGTAAAACTTTTTCTTTATAATTATGAGCATAAACAAAAATACCAGTTAGGAAAATACCTACCAAAACAACAAAAACAGCTACAACTAACCAAACACGTCGCCAAGAAAAATTTATTAATTTGGCGTACTCTCTACTCAAGATTTTCTTAAACATAAGACTCAAAATTTTAATCATCTATTATTTCAATAGAAATTTTATTATCCTTTTTTTGTTTTGGAATTGAAACAAACAAAACTCCATTTTGAAACTTGGCATTGGCCAAATCACCTTTTACATTTACGGGTAGGACTATGGTACGAGAAAATACTCCCCAAAAACATTCTTGATAATAGTACTCGATATCAATATCTTTTTCAAGTGGAGAGTAACGTGTGCCACGTATAGTCAACAAATCATTGTGGACTAATACTTCAATCTTGTCTGGCCTCGCCCCTGCCATAGTAGAAACAACCAAAATATGAGTGTCATTTTGGGCGACATCCACAGCCAACTTGCCCTCTTCTTTTCCTTCTTCTACCCAATCTTTAAAATCACTAGAACTTACAGGACTAGAGGAAACTTCGGTATCAAAAATTTTTGTATTTTCCAAAATCATGGCAAAGCCATGTTTGTTTTTTTTATTGTTCATAATATAGCTAAATTATAGCAAAAAATAGAAATATAGTAAACAAAAACACCTTTCAACAATTAAACTCATTATAAAAGTTGACAATATCTGTAATTTGCTATACAATATTTACGCTTTAAGAGTGAAAAAAAAGGAGAGATGGCTGAGTGGTCGATAGCAGCAGTTTACTAAACTGCAGTCTCCGCAAGGGGACCCAGGGTTCGAATCCCTGTCTCTCCGCCAAGTTTGACACTTAACAATTGACAGTTGACAACACAAAAAAGTTAATAGTCAATTGTCAACTGTCAAAAGTTGTCATAGGAGAGGTGCCTGAGAGGCCGAAAGGGGCACACTGCTAATGTGTTTTCTGGGTAAAACCGGAACGAGGGTTCGAATCCCTCCTTCTCCGCCAAGTTTGATAATTTACATTTGATTATTAACAGTTAATATTATTTTAAAAAGTTAATTGTCAAATGTTAACTATCAACAGTTAAAATGGAGAGATGGCTGAGCGGTCTATGGCGGCGGTCTTGAAAACCGTTGAAGGGTCAAACCTTCCTAGGGTTCGAATCCCTATCTCTCCGCACTGATAAAAAATCGCTTTTATCTTCAATTTTAGAGAGTATATTAAACGGCTCTTTAAATGTAAGGTTAGCGATTTTTTTGTTTCTCATTTGAGCGTTCCAAAGTAAAGTTTTTACAATTTTTTCTTGTTCACCATTTTTAGTGCTTTCAAAATCTTTTTTGGCTTTAATTGGATATAAAAAGACGTCTTTTATCCGTTCCAAAGTAATTTCATTGTTGGTGGCTTTTTTCTGTTTTAACTCGTCCAAATCTTTTTTGAGCTGTACTATTTCATTATCAAGAGCAATAACTTTTTGATCATACACTTCTTTGGTTAGGTTGCCGTCTAGGTATAGGTCTAAAAGCTTGTTTTTGCGGTTCTCCGCCTTTGCAAGGTTGTCTTCGAGTGTTTGGCTGGTTTGTGTTAAGTAGTTGTTCGTTTTGCCCATTTTTACCTTACTAGCCTGATAACACAAATCAATCATTTTTTCACTTATAATCACATTATCAAAAATATTGGTTAATTCATTGGTAACATCATTTTCTTTTAAATATACTTTGTGTTCGTCGCATTTTCCTTTTCCGTTAGTGCAATAGTAATATGTATGTTTGCCTTTCTTTTTGGTGGCCGTCAAAACACAACCGCAAGTATCACATTTTAAAACACCCCTATAAGTAAAATATAGCTTTTGTTTTTTTGTATTGGCTTTCTTGTTTAGCACATCTTGAACGCTATCAAACAATTTTTTAGATATTATCGGCTCATGATTACCTAAATACTGTTTGCCGTTCTTGGTCATTATTCCGCAATAAAAAGAATCGTTTAATATTTTGTGGACTTTACTTTTGTGATATTTATGTCCAGCACGACTTCTAAAACCTTGTTTAAATAATATATCCGAAATTTCTTTTACACTTTTATCGCCCTCATTGTAAAGCATAAACATTTTTTCAATGTATTTTGATCTAGCTTTATCAATCACTATTCCGCCCTTGCCGTCATTCAAATATCCCAACGGGGCTAAATTCGGCCAACCGCCTTTTTCGAGCTTTGTTAGTATTCCACGCTTAACATTTTTTGATAAATCCAAAATATACTGGTTAGCCATTCCGCTTTCAACGCTAAACATCACAACATTATCCGAGGGCAAATATTGCCTGTCTATCGTTTGAATAATTTTGATATTGCCCTGTTGTAAAAGCCATTGTATTGTCGCACTATCAATCGGGTTGCGTGATAAGCGGTCTATTTTCCAACAGAGAATACCGAGATCATCATTTTTGTTTTGTTTAATTTGTTTTATCATTTCCGAAAATAAAGGGCGGTTGTCTGGCTTTTTAGCAGACTTGCTTTCGGTATAAACTTTAATAATTTCCAAACCCAAATTAACGGCGAGTTTTTTCATTTCCGTAACTTGGCTTTCCAACGATAAAATTTGTTTGCCTTTGTCTTCGCTAGATTTTCGGCAGTATAAAATATACTTCATAGATAAAATTATTAAAAACAAAAAGGGACGGTTCTGGCTAAACCAACGCAAATATCAGAAGATATTTTTGTCGGACAGAAACCGCCCCTTTTTGGGGACAAAAATAATAAAATCTCCTGATTTATATATTGTGTTGGTTTAGCTCTCATATAGTATCAATATTGGCTTAACTTTTCAAGTGTATAGGCGGAATAGTCAACTTCACCCACATACTCACTATTAAAGGTTTTTTCAAAGATCGGTTTGCTCGACTTCACGAACCGATTGAAAAAACTGATTGCCTTATCGCCAGTTAATTCAATTGGTCGCTGTAATGTACGAGAACAAAAGAATTTCTTTTTTCTAAACATTCGTTTATCAAACATATCTTTACCTAAATATTTGCAAAAGTATGCCCCCATATTCGTGATTTGGCTTACTTCCTTAATTTTAATAAAACCATTTTGCCAATACTTCAAAGCAAAGCGTCTTTCCCATGCGAACAGTTCTTCTTTGGTCGTGTATTTCGCCCCTAGATTGCAAAGCAAATGATAATGAACAGATCCGCCCTCTGGTTTAACTCGACCGTCATAGTAGGTGTCTTTCTGAAATTCATTGACGGCAATATATTCAAAATTTGGGTATTTGCGAGTAATCCGTTTGATAAACAAATGAAATAGATTATTGGCAGGTTCGAGGTTTGGCATAGACTTGGCAAAAGTGAGCGTCAAAAAATTATTAAGGTGTAAGTTGGCGTTTGTTAGTCTTCTTATGTTTGTCCTAGTGCGACAGATTGACGATTGTGTTTTTAGATTTTGCTTTTCTTTCGCCTCGGCTTGTTCTTTGTGTAGTTTTTCTTTTTCTTCTTCGCAACCCCATTCTTCCACAATTTCCGCCCAGTCTTCGGGGCTGATTTTTTCTTCTCTTTTTTCGCACACCTCGGCCTCGACTTCTTCAATCTTCTTTTTCTTTGTAAACCCACGAAATATTTTTTTAGTTTTGTAGTGATAAGTTTCGATCTCACGACCAGAAACAATCACTCTGAAATCATAAGATTCAATCATAATAATTGTTGAAATAAAATAGTAATAAGATTTTGCGTCCAAATATGTACATATAATCCAGTTAATGAGTAAGCGTTGTTTCTCGCCCTCGCCCGAAATGGGCAGGTTTCGGGCGGGGCGAGAAAACTTTAAAACCATTTTTAATTTATAAAGGTATTCGTTTTTTGGTCTGCCCTGTCGGGCATTCCCAAAAAAGCGAAATACCCTTTAAATAAAATTAAGCTATTGATTTTTCAAGATATTCTCCATACCCTCATAAAGATCAGCAAAGCTGTCTAAATATTGGTCAGCGGTTTCGTCAGAAATTTCAACATTACACATTTCTTTGAAATATGCTTTACACTCCGCTCTTAATTGTTCGGGGTATGTAAACACAAAAAACCGCACAAAAATTATGCGGTTACTATATAAAAAAAGACTTCCCTCATCTTACAGGGAAGAAATGGGGGAAGTCTTGGAAGTGTTTTGTTTAAGCCTTGTTTCGCTTACTGTTTGGGGGAATTTTTAGAGATAATCACTGTTGATTTTTACATTGCCAGTTTTGCCAGTAGTGAAAATAATAAAATCGTCAATCTGTGCGTCAACCCGAATTTTGTCTTGTAATCTTTGGCACGCTTTGTGATATGTTTTCCAATCGGTCGAGCTGTCGTATTCCAACTCTTTTAACTTGTCTTTGGCTATGTCTTGATAATATACTTCTTCGATTTTATCTTCTTGGTCAAATAATGATTCTAAAATATAGTGTTCTATTGGTAAATCGGCTTTTCGTTTAATTTTTACTTCTTTTCCTTTAATATGTAAAACGCTTTGTTCTTTGTCAAAATATGTATTATCTTTATGCCCCTTGATAAAATCCTCGGTGCTTAATTCATTGATTATCTTTTTGTTCAATACTACAAAGGCCATATTGTAAACCATAATTTGCATTGGGTCTTTAAAAGCCAGCTCAACATTTTGTTTGAATTTTTCTATTTTATCTTTATCTGTCAAAACTTTGTATTCTTCCATTGTTTTATACATAGCGTCGAGAAAACAATAAAAAAATACTGTATTGTTATCAAAATTGGGTGTACCCGTATTGATCTCAAAATCCGCAAAAGTGGTTGATCCTGTAAGTAGGGAGTTAAGGGTCGTTTCGGTTTGGCTATTTTCCGTTTCAAACATGGCTTTCAAAGAATTGTCCGTCTTTAAAAAATCCACATAGCTATGGAGTATGACGAGCTTTTTTAAACAGTTGTTTTCTGTTAGAAATCCTTGCTCTATTTGGCTTATTTTGTCTATTATCTGG
The DNA here is from genome assembly GCA_028687045.1 of Patescibacteria group bacterium. Lineage (GTDB taxonomy): Bacteria > Patescibacteriota > Patescibacteriia > Magasanikbacterales > UBA922 > UBA1557. Next base: position 28,918 of record JAQUAW010000003.1, on the reverse strand, counting down.
GTATTTTTCATACTGGGCTTATATTATACCATCTCTACCAACTTAGTTGAATAGAAAATTGCTGATAGTAGGAAAATATGCTACAATTAAACCACTTATATTTATGAGATTTTCAAACAAAATTATTGAACTTTATACAACTGGTCATTAGGCCAGAGTTTGTTATAACTAACAAAGACTGGCCGACAAAAGCCAGTTATTTTATATAAAAATTATTATGGCTAAACTCATACATCTAACACAGGAGGAATATGATTATTTTATTGATTTATTAATTTCTTGTATAAAGCACGAAGAAAAACAGGAGCGTTTAAATTCTTTTAAACAAGAACTGCTGAATGCTGTTATAGTAGATACGGCAGAGGATTTACCACTCGATGTAGTAAATATTGGATCACTTGTAGAGTATGAGGATATGGACACAGGCGTAACAGCTCGTCGGCGTCTGCTGTTCCCCGTAGATGCGGACGAAGAAGATATAGAGGTGTCCGTTTTGGCACCTGTTGGAATGGCCCTGATTGGTCATCAGGTGGGAGATGAAATTGCAGTTGAAGGTTTGCCAAAGAGTAAGCGAATTATAATAACTAAGCTCGATTAGTATTTAGATAATTTGACTATGATTTTTGCATTCATTTTTTTGTTACTAGCAATCTTTTTGATAATCAAAAGTGCGGATTATGCTATTTCGTATTCTTCAAAAATTGCGGAGGGGCTGGGATTATCAAAATATATTGTTGGCTTTTTAATCATTGCCATAATCTCGATTTTGCCCGAAACTCTTATTTCCGTTACCTCTGCTTTTGAGGGTATACCATCGTTTGGTTTGGGAACGCTTTTTGGTTCAAATGTGGCCGATTTAACACTCGTTTTCGCTTTAGTGCTTTTTGTTTCTCACCGCAATCTGAAAGTTGAAAGTAAAATAATAAAAAATGCCCCTTTGCACATAGGGGTAATGATAGTTCCGATAATATTAGGGTTAAATGGATATTATTCAAGGATAGAAGGTATAATTTTGATTTTGCTTGGTACCTTGTTTTATTTATATGTGCTAAAAAAACATGAGTATGAAAGTAATGTTGTAAGGGAAAAATTTTCTTATAAAAATTTGTTATTACTCATTGTCAGTATGGGCGGGCTTCTTATGGGTGCTCATTTTACCGTAAAATACGGCGTAAATCTGGCAAGTATCTTGAATATAAGTCCTGTAATCATAGGCATGTTTGTGGTTGGTCTAGGTACCACTTTACCAGAATTATTTTTCTCAATTAAAGCTGCTAAAAGTAAACACGACGGTCTCGCCTTGGGCGATATACTCGGTACAGTAGTGGCGGACGCAACAATCGTAGTTGGTATTGTGGCTGTAATCTCACCTTTTTCTTTTAATGGACGAATAGTATATATTACAGGCGTCTTTATGGTGTTGGCAATTATCCTGTTATTTTATTTTATGAAGACGGGGAAGGTTTTGACTCGAAGAGAGGGATTTTTATTACTATTATTTTACACAGCTTTTGTTTTAACTGAATTACTAACTAGCGGTTTAATCAAACAGTGAAGTTGTCTTAAAGAAGTGATAAATTAAGATTATTGTTGGTTATTAATATTCCAACATCGTCCCACCCTCTCCGCTAAAAAATATATGTTTAACTACATATATTTTTTATACCCTAAATAATATCAAAAAAATAAAGGATGAGAAGTTTACCCGCCGAAACCCGCCGATTCGGCGGGTGTAGGAGGGAATCCCTATCTCTCCGCTAAAAAAACAAACTTTATTTTAAAGTTTGTTTTTTGTTATAATTTGACTATACTAAAAGATTATTGTTATAATAGTCAAATATAAATTATAATAAAACTACATGAAGAAAAAATATAAATTAATACTTTCAGTACTACTTGCAATTATATTTATAACTGCTCTTAGTTACTTTCTAGTTTCACAAAATAATAAACCAGGCAAATTAGATGATTTTGCCAAATGTTTACAACAACAAGATGCAACCTTTTATGGTGCTTTTTGGTGTTCTCATTGTAAGGAACAAAAAGCTGAATTTGGTAAATCTGCCAAATATTTACCTTACGTAGAATGTTCAACTTCTGACAGCAACGGTCAATTACCAGTCTGTACTAATCAAAAAATTGAAAGCTACCCAACTTGGATTTTTGCCGATGGCACTAGACAATTAGGAAAAATTTCTTTGACAGAACTAGCCTCAAAAACTAGTTGTGAATTACCTAAATAAAATTTTATATGACAGAAATAATAAACAAACTTTTATCTTTAGGAACACTGTTATCTCATATATTTTTGATAATAGCTCTTATATTACTTTTTGTAAAAAAAGAAAAAAACTTTATCAAAGATTTTTTTGGAAAACATGGTCTACTTTTTGCTTGGTTGATTGCTTTATTTTCTGCAGTATTAAGCCTTTATTATTCTGAAATAGTAGGTTTTGAACCTTGTTCACTGTGTTGGTGGCAAAGAGTTTTCATCTATCCACAAGCAATATTCTTGGGAATTGCTTACTTCAAAAAAGAATTCAAACATTCTTCACTGTACGCAATAGTATTATCTATCATAGGTGGTGTAATTGGAATATATCAAAACGCTTTATACTACGGAGCTCCTCAAATTGGAGCTTGTGATGGTTCTGCTACAGCTGTTTCTTGTACCAAACTATATATATTGGAATTTGGCTATATTACTATTCCTATCATGTCTCTTACGGCTTTTTTACTTATAATTTTCTTTTTAAATTTGGCGAGAAAAAGCAAATAACACGAGTCACGTAACACGTATCACATAACAAAACCGCTACAAAGCGGTTTTTATATTAAGGATTATTTTGAGGTCACTGTTCGTAAAATTAATTATTACGTGATACGTGACTCGTGTTATGTGCCAAATCCAAAGATAAATGTTTCTAACTTTGTATTTCTAAAAAACCAATATCCCTCACTTAAATCACCCCCTAGCCAAACTAAAACCTATCACCTTAGCAACTTTATTTAATTTCAAAACTTTGGCACATTCTTGCATCGTAGAACCAGTAGTAAAAACATCATCAACTAAAATAACATTTTTATTTTTAAAATCTTGTTTTTTATAACAAAATTCAAAAGCATCTTTCAAATTTACCAATCTTTCTTGTCTTTTAAATTTGGCTTGAGGCTTGGTATACCTTGTTCTTTTCAACAAATTAACCACAGGTTTGTGCATTTTTTTAGCTAATATAACCGCAATTTTCTCAGATTGATTGAAACCTCTTTCTATATAACGTCTACCGTGCAATGGTACAAAAGTTATAGCATCGAATTCAGGCAAATCGTTATTGGACAAGAAACTTGCTATCATTTTTTCAATAGTTTTTTCTAGATCCTCTACATATTGATATTTAAAACAATGCATTATTTCTCCTATTAAATCTTGTTCATCATATTTAGTAACAGCAATCTCAGCATCAATAAATAATGGCTGACAACCTAAACAATAATCCCCTGTTTTATTTTCTTGATGACAAACCGGACAACAAAAAACACCCGACAAATCGAGTGTTTTTAAACATTCTTCACACACAAAATCGCCCTCTTTTGCACAATTGAGACAGTTCACTGGAAAAAAAATATCTTTGATAGAATCTAATATCCCTCCAAAAGACATAAGAAAATTTAAAAAATTATATTTTTACATCCCACACACCATCAACTTTCCATTCATTATTTATTAACTTGAAATCCACTTGTACAGTTTTTTGTTCATTACTTTTTTCAATATTTTTGCCAACTTCTTTTGAAAAAGATTGAGTTATTTCTAAAACAACAGTGGCTAATCCTGTAGACTTATCAAAAGATGTAAGCTTAGAACTCAAGACATTGCTAGTCACACCACTATAATTACTATCTTTTTTTTGAGTTTGAGTATTCATCCAAGCTACCATATTAGCACTAGCGCTACTTTTTAATTCTGTAATATGGATATTATTATTTTGATTGGAATATGTAAAAAATCTTTCTACAAAAAATATTGCCATCTGTTTGACATATAATTCTTCTGGCGTACCATCTGGCTTAGTAATGATTTGATTATTATTGAGTATAATATTTGGATTACTGGAATCAATAACATTTTGATTAGTAGAAGTGACATTATTACCAGTATCTTTGTTATTATTTTGTTGTCTTATATACAAGAGAGCAAAGATAATTACTAATAACACAGCAACTGCAATCCCTGAAGCTATAAAAATTTTTTGTCTAAGTGTAAGCATAAAAATATATTATTGATTTATTTCTCCTTGTTCCATTTGTTCTTGAAATTCTTTTTTGGCTCTTTCAATATCCATTAATTGTTGTGGATTGGAAGTAACCAATTGATCTTCAGTATAAGAAGCTACTATTTGAATAGCAACGTGCTTATTACCTGCAAAAAATATTCCTTGTCCAACCGGACTATCCAACAACAAATATTTTTCACCTTCTGTTAACATAAAAGTTTTTTGGATAGTATCAATAGCCGACGGAGTTTGTCTAAGTAACAGTTGCATCGATGAATTGTTCACAATAGCTTGACCATAAGGTGAACGTAAAAAATCATTTACATCTTGAGTAATAGTAGTAACACCTAAGAAATATTTACGACAACGTTTCACAAGTGCATACATAAATTTGGCGCTATCTTCATGCATCATCAACCACCAAGCTTCATCAATCATCAGTAAACGTTTCTTACGTTCTGAACGAACAATATTCCAAATATAATTGACCAAAGTATAAATAGCCATGGGACGAAGTTCGTCTTCCAAATCACGCACACTAAAAATAACCAACTGATTACTAGTGTTGACATTGGTAGGAGAATTGAAAAGACCTGCAAAAGTACCTTCGGTAAATTTCTTGAGTCTAATAACCAAGTTTTCAGCACCTTCCATACCAGTCAAAACATCTACCAAATCTTGCATAACAGGAGGCTCTACTGTAGCCAAATCACTATTGATAGTTATATCTTTTTTAGCATAAGTTTCAAGTAAGGCCCTGTCTAAGAGTGAATCTTCAGTAGAAGTCAAATTACCAAGCATAATACGCAAAAGGCCCTTGAGCGTGATAACAGCGCTTCTGATGATGTCTTCTGTAGAGACCTGCTGTCCAACTGGACGAGGTAAATCAAAAGGATTTACTTTACTTTCAGAAGCCAAAGAAATATTGACATAAGTTCCATTCACAGCCTCTGCCAAATGATCATATTCCATTTCAGGATCGATGACAATGACATCAACTCCAAGCATTAGACTACGTAAAATTTCCAATTTTACAGCATAAGATTTACCAGCACCAGAGGTAGCAAATACTACCATATTAGCATTTTGCAAAGAAAATCTGTCAAACAAAACAAGACTATTGTTATGACGATTTATACCATACAAAATACCATCATCACTAGTAAGCTCCGACGAAATAAAAGGAAATGAAGCTGCAATCGGTGAAGAATTCATGTTGAAAGAAATAACAAGTTCATCAATACCCAAAGGCATAGTAGAATTGAAACCTTGTTCAGATTGAAACAAAACATGTTTACTATGAATCAATTTTGATCCAAAAATATTATGAATATCTTCCGTATTTTTGTCTAATTCTTTTTTATCAGCAGCATAAAGAGTAATATAAAAAGCAAATTGAAAAAAATGTTCAGTACCTTGTGTCAAATCATCACGTAAAGATTCAATATCACGCAAAGCAGTCTCACGTAAAGGATCACGAGCCGCCCCTTTTTCAGCATCAGTGGACAATTGTGCTTGCAAAGCACCTACTTTGTTTTTTAATTGTTTTAAAATAATAGCTGAATTAACAGGATAAAAAAACATACTAACATCCATACTCAAATTCAAATTGAGGATAGTAGAATTCCAACCAACAGAAATATAACGAGGATAACTTGTAATAAAAATTGTACGCAAAAAAGTATTACCTAGTTGCAAAAAATTAGACTCTACTTTGAAAGCAGATGGCGAAATCAAATCACGAATAGCTACAGTACCTTCGCGATACACTCTCTCTTCTTCCAATGTTATAAGTTCTTGCGCTATTTTCTTTTCTTCACTATCTTCAAGAACAGCAGAGTTAGCTGCGTTTTTTGTTTTACCTCTGAATATTGGTCTAAACGGCATAAATTTGTTAATTGGTTTATTATGATTTTAGAGGATACGAAATACGAAAGCTACGAAACTACGAACGAAGTGTATTTATTTTTTCTAGGTAATAAATTTAAAAAATATTTTTCGTAATTTCGTACAGTTCGTATTTCGTATCCTATATTTCTTCTATTTGCTGTTTATCGATATCTCCCAATTGCTCAGCAAAAGAAATGTCTGGATTATAAGTATTATAATATAATTCTATAAGAGATTGCGTATCCAACTGTGCTACTTGCAAACCAATACCTTCCAAACCAGAAGAAACTTGTCTAACACGTAAATCCAAATCTTCTTTACGTTGTCTAAATCTTTCATCTTTTAGACGCAAAGTAATCGCCGGTTTTATAACCTCTTTGAATCTTGCCCAAAAACTTTTTTTCTTATTAGAAAGTGGATCATAAGAAACTATCACATAATACTTCTTTGTCATGATTTTGCCAATATCTACCAACTCTTCAATAAATGAACGATAATCTGCAGTCTGCACACGCAAAAGTTCATTGGTTTGTTTTTTTTCTTGGGCAATAAGTTTTTCCAAATACGGCTTTATTTGCAAACGTCTAGATTGCACACAAATCTGTACAGGAAAATCTAAAGAATTCAAAAAACCTACATAAGATGAAATTATACCATTTTGTTCATCTTCTGATTTCAAAGAAAAATTTATACTAGAAGTGATCAGTACTGAACGCAAAGTTCCATCTTTCAAAACCACTACTCCATCTTTTATTTCAGCTATTTGCAAATAAGTTTGGGTACTTGGTTTTTTGGCTGTTTTTTTAACGGCTTTTTTATTTTTCATACTTTAAACTTACGATATTGTTTAACAATATATTATTATGATAAAAGCGAACCCCAACCCTAGCCCCTCCCCTACGAAGGGAGGGGAAACTGTTGTTCCTCTATAATCAACTATTCAACTCTCATATATTATAGCTCATCTTCTGGTTTATAAAAACCTCCAGTGTTGACAAGTAAAGCCAAATCTCTAATATGTCTACGTTTTACATTCTTTTTAACAACATCTATCTTTTCAGGTGCTTCAAATTGTTTACGTAAATCATCCAGTTCTCTTTTGTCATAATATTTACGCCAAATACGTAAAGATGGTTTTTTGGCTGACTGAATAATATTCAAAACAAAATAATGAAAAGTTTGACCATTTATTTTTACAAAAGCAAACAGCAAAGCTAAACCACCAAATAATACTAAGCTAAAAATAAAAAAAGAAAAATCACCAAAACGATAAAATAAAAAAATAATTATACCTGCAACTAAAATAATCAAAAATTGTCTGGTAGTAACAGGACCAATAATTTTGTCTTCAACATCTATAAATTGTGGTACGACAAATTGTTGCATAAACTAATTAGATTAAATCAATCTATTATCCATATCTACCAAACTTTGATATTCCTCCAAAGTAATAAAATCATTTTTATTTTTGGCTTGTAACACCTCAGCTACTGATTTTTTATTATTGATAGCTTCTACGGTAGTATCTACATACATTTTATTCAAAGGACTATTTTGCCAACCTTCCAAAACCTCCAGAAAAAGCAAAAATGATTCAGATTTCCAAGAGTTCAACTTTGACATCAGCATATCAGCGCACTTCTTTGGATCTTTGGCTAGACGACGATACTCTACCAAAGAAAAACTTTCCATCTCTTGTTTTGGCCCCATAGTCTTAGCTGAAAAACTACTAGGTGAAGCTACATCATGCACCACAGTACTCGGGGTTGTATGAGAAAATGGTTTGGAAAAATCTTTTTCAGACAAAAATTCTATAGGCTTTTCCGTACGCATCAACTCATCCAATCTAGACATACTATTAACTACTGGTTTTTCTATTTTTGCTTCAGCTTTTATTTCAGAGACATCCAAAGTTTTTTTCTTTTTTTCAAAAACTATTTCAAACAAATTGTCCAAATTATTTTTGGAATTTTTTACATTTTGCAAAAAACGACTTGCTTGTTCACTATCTAATCCAAGACCGCCATGATCAATATTTCTAGTTGCGTAATCTAATAATTGATTATCATTTCTAATACCCTTTTGCCAAGAAATAACCAAAGACTTAGCACGATTTTTCAAATCATCAGTTACATCAGCATGTGGCATTTTGATATGTTCTTGTAAATCATGACCTTCTACATGAGGGACACCTTTTTTCTTCAATTTTTCGACTTCCGGAGCATCTACAGCCAACAATGATTCACTATCCGAATTTTTCCATTCAAAATTAGCAGCAGCTTCATCCACAAAAATATCATGTACCGGAGTAAAAGTAGCCAATTCATGTGGTGTTTCTACCATCAAATCATCTTGCACAATTTGTTTTTGTTCTTCTTTTATCAAAATAACCGGTTTCGCTTTTTCTTCAACAACTTTTGGGATTTCCACTTCATCAGACACTGGTTTGGAATTTGATACTTGAACTTGGTTTGAAATTTGAGCTTTGGAATTTGTCATTACTTTCCCTTCATCCTTCATCCCACTTTCCCCATTCCCCTTTCCTCGTTCCTCATTCCCCGTTCCTCCGTTGTCACGCATTTTTTTAAATTCCTCAAGACTGACACGTACTTTGGTACCGTCGGCTTTTTTTATCAAAATTGTTTGTTGTTTGTTGTCAGCCATACGTGTTACGTGAAGTGATCAAAAACCACTTACAATTTAAAATTTATCTAAAAATAACAAAATCAAATGAAACTTTTTTTCACAATCAACTTTGTCGTAATAAATCATCATCCCAAATAAACTTACCAGCATCCTCATCAAACATATATAATTCTTCTATTTTTTCATCATTATTTTCTTCAGCTAACTGTGATAATTTTGCCAAAACTTCTTCAATTGGCTGTAATTCGCCAGCTTCATCATAAGAAAATTGTTGTTCAAGATCTAATTTGATATTGGCGTAAGACAAAACACTAGTTTCCTTTTCTAATAATTTATTTTCTTCTTCTATTTTTTTGTTTACTTCATCAATAACAGGATTGCCATAAACACGAAAATAAGCATCAAACATCCAATCAACAATATCCACTTCTCTTTCTGATGGTAAATACTCAACAGTTTGAAGATAATATGGTCTAAATTTTTCAATACCTTGAGGATCAGATAAAAATTTAAAAAATTGTAGAAGTTTATTTACTCTCTCTATTTTTTTTTCAGAAGATTTTAGATTAAAAAAATCATTATTAGCCAAAAATTCTTCCAAACTACCTCTTATTTTTGATCTTTCAATATCATCATCACTTATAGTAGATTTTTCTTCATCCAATTTTAGAGCTATCAAATTTTTTATAGAAATACCACTTTTATAATCAAAAGGTAAATTCAATTTTATGACTTTTTCAACTACAATTTTGTGAATTCTAGTTTGTTCTTTGTCTTCTAAAATATGTGCCATCAAATAATCTGTATAAAGATAAGGTACTTCCAAATCTAAATAAAAACCCATCATAAAGGTATAAGGCAATATGTTAGCCATATGTTCTGACTCTAGACGAACAATGTTTTTGAAATACACAATAGAATACCATTTGAAAAAAGTATCCTGCAAACCCAAAATAATATTTAAATCAAAATTAGTTTTTTGGAAAAAATCATCCCAAATTAGAAATAAATCATAAGAAGTTTTTTCATCATACAAATAATCATATACAGCTGAAGAAATACTCGACAATTCTTCTTCTGTGAGATTTCTAGGTTTCTTGATTATTTGTAGTATTTCTTGAAACTCCATAATATAAACTATTATTTATATAATTACTATTTTAGTCCTGATCTACGTGCCAAAGCATTCAAAGCTGGCACAGACATAGTATCTGCATTTGGTACACCCCAACCTTTGAACAAAACACGAAGAGAACGCAAAGCGTTGTCTCTAATATTGGCAGAAGCACCATTCTCAGCACTATTGGTCATATCACCTAATATTTTTTTCCAAGTATTCTGAATTCTTCCTGCAGGTATTTTCAATCTTCCATCATTTCTATCATAGATTGAAGTACCTCTACCTTTGGAACCAGCCAAATATCTCAATTTTACATCACCCATAGATGAGATAGCTTGAGAATTTAGATTGGCAATACTAAGTACAGCCTCTTCAGCCCTCTTGTGTTGGAAATCTACAGCATGACCTTGAGCATTGGTAGACATGAAAGCACGTCCATCAGTAGCAGTATTCAAACCAAAATCTGCAGACATAGTGCTATCGAAATCATCTCTTATTTTTTGCATACCATTCACTTTTTCTCCTGTACCTAATCTAGTTTTTCCACCAGAGCCTGTTCCCACACCACTAACCATAGCACCTGTAAAACCAACCACTTTAGTACCATTAGCATCAACACCTTCTGTAACTTGATGATGATGATGAGAATTTCCGCCATCAGCAGACTTGTCCATACCATACTGCAAAGTTCGCATCAATACTCCTGCTTTTTCTTTTAGACGTTTTCTGAATGTTTCTTGTGCGCCCGCTAAATCGTCTTTGAGTTTACCGTGGCTCATACCAGTCAAAGCACCCAGTGTCAAAGCGGCTGTATTTTCCATATTGTTTTCTACAGCTTCGTAAGAATCATCACCCAATTCATTGACCATATAATCACGAAATTCATTGGCAAAAGCATTGAATTCACCTTGATCCATAATACTAGCCATTACACCAGCTTGTCTTTGACTAGCATTTTTCAAAACATCTTTTTCTTGTGAAGTCAAAGTACCCAGTTTTTCTTTTTCACCCAACTCTTTGGAAATTTTTACATTTCTTTTCATCTCTGCCATTCTTTCATCATAAGTTAAATTTTGGAATTCTTTCATACTATCAGCAATCTTTGATCTCTGATAATTTCTTTCTTCATCCATAGTCTTACCTTCCAAACCACGCAAGATATCTGACATACGCAAAGTAAGTTTTTCTTCTTCACCTTTATATTTATTAGCACTACGAGAAGCTGATTTTTCAGCATAAAAAGCTTGGATTTTCGTCCATTGTGGATTTTTCTTGACAACACCTTCCATAATGTTTGCTCTCTCATAATCTGACATATTAGAGACAAGAGCTTGTCTAGTGTCATCAGCTACAATAGAACTTACGTCTCCGGTTCCTACCGCAGCTTTTCTCTTCTCAAATTTAGCTTTAGAAGCAGCCTCTAATTCTTTTCCAACATCACCATCTGAATAAGCTCTATCAACTTTTAAAGTTAAATCATGTTGTTCTCGCAATTTTAATTTATCTGTTATTTTGTTATTGTCATCTTTTTTATAAAGAGTTTCTTCAATTCTTTTTTCAATTTCTTCTTCTATTTCAGACTGATTAAGTTTTTGGCTCTTTTCCTTTGAAGCTTCTTCTTCTTTAATTTTACCGCCAATTTCCTTTCTAAGTTCTTCTTTTCTTTCACTAAGAAATTTGTCTTCGAAGTCTTCTTTCTTTTTCTTTGCCCAGTCTGCTCTAAATTTGTCTTCAGCAGACTTTAATGTTGTACCATAATTTTTCAAAACGTCAGCTTTTGTTGTTGTTTTGAATTGTGCTTCAGCGTCTTCTCTAGATAAACTAGGATTATCTTGCATAATCTTTTGAATACGACTTTCACGAGAAGCTTGTTTTTCTGTTTTGAGCTTATCATCAACTTGTGAAGTAGCACTTTGCAAAGTAGCACCAGCTTTTACTTTTTTGTTTATCTCTGTTTGTCTTTCTTTAGCTTTTTCTTCAAAATATTTACTAGATGCTTCTGTAAAGTCTAGAGGAGCAGTTTCACGATCAATTTTTTGTTTCATTTCTGTTTTTTGTTCTTCAGTTAAAACGTCTCTTCCTTCTGCTTTTAATTCTGCTTCTTTAGCTTTTATTGCCTTATCAGAATCTTTATCAATCTTTTTTTGTCTTTCTTTTTCAGCAAACTTCAAAATATCATCATGAGTGAACTCATCAATACTTTTCATTTGAGAGGTGATATAATCATCGATAGCACCTTGGATAGCAGCTTCTGATTCATTGCGTTGTCTAGACAATCTAGCCAAATTGAGCTTATTGAAATCCTCATCTATAGTTTGTCTCATAGTCTTTTCAGCATCAGCATTTTCGATTTCACGAGTTTTTCCACTCATATATGACAATCCTTGCATAGACTTTCTTTCCAAAGCCACCATACCAGCATCATCTAAGCCTGTAGTTCTGGCTAGGGCTTCTCTTCTTTCATCTCTGAGCTCTGCAATCTTGGCATATTTTTTCTTTTTTTCTTCTGGATCAGTTTCATCTTTGGCTTCTTTGTCCAATTTTTTCATTTCATCTTCCATACCTTTGATACCAGCCGCGTCTTTTGTAAGCTGTGCAAGTTCTTTAAGTTTTTCTTTTTGTTTTTCAGGATCAGTTTCTGCTTCAGCTTCTTTTTTCAATTTTTCCAAATTTTTACTTGTAGCGGCAGCAAGAGCCTTATCTTGTCTTTCTTGAAAAGTTCCTTTTTCTTTGTTGGACAAATCAAGCTCAGCTTTTATCTCTAATTCTTTAAAATCATTTTGGGCTTCTTTGGCGGCAGCATCAGCTTTTGCTTTTTGAGCAGCCATTTTTTCATAGCTAGGAGCAAGCATACCACTCAAACCACCACCTTTTTCCATAACTTCTCTTTCTTTATCTTTTTTATATTGTTCTAGTCTTTCTATAGCTGCTTTTCTTCTAAGACCAGCATTTCCTAACCACTTAGCACCACTCCATTTTTTGACAAAATTTCCAGCTTTGGTATCCATAACTTTGGCAGAAGTCAATCTTCCATAATCCCCCACAAATTTCTTTCCTTTTTCAGCACCCTTACCCACCAACCATCTACCAGCGGCATAACCACTAGCAATCGTCGCAACTTTCTTAGCATAACCTTCTACCGCATTCAACATACCTGCACCAGTCGCACCACTCTCTCTAGTCATCTTCAAACCAATCATCAAAAAGATAAGAGCCAAGATATAATTGGACATATTTTCCCAAGTAGAAACACTAGTCAAAGAAACAGACAAAGCATCACTACTTTGTTGTAAAGGAATAGTATTGCCTTGTTTTATTTCACTCATGATTTGCCCTGTACCCAAAGTTGCAAAAGCCAACCATAAGAAAAAAACCATCACAGGCGCGACGATAACATGTTGCATGAACTCCGTCCACCACTTTTGAGAATACTTTTCTCCATTTGGCAAAGCAGACATAAGATAAGCCAATGGTGACAAGATTATAAGAGCCCACAAAACAACAACACGCAAAGCCATAACCACAACATAAGAACCCATCACAACAGCTGTACCCACCGCAAACAAAAAAGCTACAAAAGAAGCTACGAAAATCGAAGAGGTAGCTGATTGCATACTGTCTCCGATATTCTTACCCGTAATTATATTGGTAATCTCACCCAGACTAAACATGTTCATCAAGTTGCCACCAGCACTAGCAGATACTGCATTCAAAAAAGTAATAGTGAAGATATGAGCAGCATCAATAATAATCTGAGCAATAAGATTACTAAAATTGATAAGTATCGCCATTATTACCAATTTGACCAAGCCTTTTTTCCATTCATACTTTTCAACACCCAGAATAGTCGCAAAAGCAATGACCAAAAGTGAAACCACAAAAAACATATTTGCCACATCACGTACCATCACCCAACCAAGTTTCACCACACTCACATCTATATAATTGTTGTAACTAGCAAGAGTAATAAAATAACGTAAGAAAAAAATAGTCAAAGCCATGGCGACAGTAGCAAGACCCAATAACATACTAGAAATAGCTTCTACTATCCATTCGACAAATCCAGCATGTACATATTTGGTTGATAACGCAAAAAATACTACTAGTAAAAAAACAAAAAACACCTGATAGTTATATCCGGATAATCTCTGTGGTAAAATTTTGCTTACCAAGGCTTTTATTTTGTTCAATTGTTCTAAAACAAAACGACTCATGTTTTTTGGTTAGCCGTTTATAAAACTTATCCTTATTATAACATATATTGAGTAAAAGTTATAATATGTGAAAGGTGGTATTATCCACACCGTGATAATTTTGAAATTTTAAATGACTTAATTTAAAGAAGTTTTATAAATTCAGACATTCAAAAATTGTTTTAATCCCGATTAAATCGGGATAAAATTTGTAAATTAAAAACGCCCTTAACTATAAGGACGTTTCTTAACAAAAAATTTAACTAAATAAACCACCTATGGTTTAAGTCTGTTCACCATTCTTGGGAACGGAATACACTCACGGATATGTTCAATACCAGCCATCCAACGTACAGCACGCTCAACACCAATACCAAAACCAGCATGAGGTACAGAACCATATTTACGTAAATCTGTATACCAAGAATATTCAGCTTCTGGCAAATTTTCTTCTCTAATTCTTTCTAACAATAAATCAAAATTATCTTCACGCTGTGAACCACCAATCAATTCTCCAGAACCTTCAATACCAATCAGATCATCATTCAATACACGAGAATTGTTTTCTGGATCTATCTTCATATAAAAAGGTTTGATAGTCTTTGGCCATTTTTCGATGAATACTGGCACATCACTATCTTTGGTCAAAAGTCCTTCATCATCATTACCCAAATCTTCACCATGTTTTATATCACTACCAAGTTCATTTAGTTTTACAATAGCGTCATCATAAGTATAACGAGTAAATGGTTTTTCCAAAACTTTTTTCAATGGTTCAGTATTTCTTTCCAAAATTTTGAATTCTTCAGTACAGTTATCCAGACACTTTTTGACAATAGCTTTGACAAGACCTTCTTGAATACGCAAATTTTCTTCATGTTCTACAAAAGCAGCTTCAGCATCCATCATCCAAAATTCTGTCAAATGTCTTTTGGTAACAGATTTTTCAGCGCGAAATACTGGCCCAAAATCATAACAACGTCCTACACTCGCAATCGCCGCTTCAATATAAAGCTGTCCTGATTGAGATAAATAGGCTTCACCCAAATCAAAATATGGTACTGGAAAAAGTGTGGTAGTACCTTCACAAGCATTTGGTGTAAAAATTGGAGAATCAGTACGAATAAATTCTTCACTATGCAAATACTCATTGATAGCAGTTTCCACAGTATCACGAATACGCAAAATTGCCCATTGTTTTTTTGAACGCAACCACAAGTGACGATTTTCAAGCAAAAATTCTGGTCCATGTTCTTTGTTGGCAATAGGATAATCTTCTGACAAACCAATTATAGTCAAAGATTTTACTTGCAATTCATAAACACCTTCTTGTTTAGGATGTTTACTTACAGTTCCCAATAAACTAACAGAAGATTCTTGTGTTGTTTTTTCAGCATTCTCCCAAACTTCAGAACTTACAGAATCTTTGACAACAACGGCCTGAATAAAACCAGTACCATCACGAACTTCCAAAAAAACCAAAGACCCAGAAGAACGTCTGTTGTAAACCCAACCTTTTAGCTCTACTTCTTGACCTACTTTTTCAGCGATATTTTTGATAAACATAATTATGTATTAATTTTAATTAGATATTTATTTTTTAATCATTACTTTATTTATAAAAAATATTTTCAATAAATTGAGATAAGATTTTGTAATTCAATAAAATTATTTATCTCAATTCATCTCTTTATCTCTATCTTATTTTCTAAAAAGAAGAGATAAAATAGAGATGATAAATAAAAATTAATAAAAAAGTATTAACTAAAATCCAAATCTATACTACAATGACTACCTAAATTATGCAAGTCTTAGACCAATCAGCCACTTTTCTTTCCAAAAGATGCTCAAACCAGTTATGTATCACTTTGTGTACTTTTTTGGCTGAGTATAGGTCAAAATCAATAAGTAAAACTTCTGTCAAATTACCTTTTTCCAGAATTTCTATATAAGGTAAAATACTACTATTAGCTATTTTTTCATTACTGCTAAAATTAAAACCCAAAAAATACAACAAATTAACCATAAAATAATCTAGTAACAAAATAATTTCTTTATTATCTATATTTTCTAAATCATTCAAAAAAAATAAAAAATTTTCTAAAAAAACAAAAAACTGTTCATCATGATCACCCTCTGAAAAAAATTTGTCGACAATAGAAACAGCATAACTGGCCATTAGACTTTTGTTCAAATTTTCTCTTACATTACGAAGATAATCTACTGATTGTACACGAGTCAAATAATCTGCTTCTTTACCTTTTTCAATCGTAATATTCACAAAAGAAAAAGGTTCAAGATGCGCTGAGTTTTTGCTAACAATTTTTTTTACACCACGCACTATCAAACTCAACTTACCCTTCTCTTTGACATACAATGAAACTATCTGATCATGTTCACGAAAATCTTTGCGGGAGAGGACAATAGAAAGCATAGAAATTCAAGTTCAGATTACAAACAAAATATAAACACTTTTGCAAAAATAAATAAAGATAAAATTGAGATACAATAGAGATAATAATAATACTGAATCTGCTGTATCTGCTGACAGCTGAATCTAATTTAATTATCTAAATACGTCTTCAATATCAGCATTGCGGACTTTTCATCAAGGGAAGCATCACCATCCATAGTTCTAGCTTCAGAAGTAGTAAGTCTTTCATCAATAAATTCAAATTCTTTTTTGGTAATATTATACAAATCCTCTGCGAATTTTTTTATTCTCTCTGTATTATTATTTTCACTCATATCTTCCAAAGTCAAAGGAAAACCAAAAATAATTTTATCAATATTTTCTTCTTTGATAATAATTGCCAATTTTTTCAATTGTTCTTCTCTGGTTTTTTCCATAACTAAACCAAAAGGTAAAATAACATCAAGACCAGTCTGCAACCAAGCAAGACCGATTTTTTTTTTACCGTAATCTATTCCTAATATGTTCATATTTTATTAAAAAAATTTTAAATGCAAAGACTGTATATAATGACAAATTTCAAAGCTTAAATTTCAAAACAAATCCAAATTATTAAATGACCAAATATTTGATATTGAAAGTTTGTAATTATTTTGAAATTTGGATTTTGATATTTGAAATTAACCATTTATTTCTTATATCTTACACTTAAAAAATTAATTTTGTTTTTCTAGTTTAACATCAATCTTCAAAATCTTAGCATCTTTTTCTTTACTAGAAATATTCAAGTCAATCTGTTTTCTTTCAAAACATTTTTTCTCAAATACCACACTATACTCCCCCACCGCTATTGGCAAAAAGTAACGACCAAAGACATCTGTTACATAATATTCTATTAGTCTATTACGTCTTTTCTCAAATAAAGAAACGGTTACACCCATAAGTGAGGAATTTTTTGGACCATAGACACGACCATATTGAGTTTCTTTTTTGCCAAAAGAAAGACGAATAAAAAGAAAAAGTAAAGCAATATGTATTATCAAGATAGAAGCTGTCCACCATTTTGGTATCAAAACGACTACAACTACTGCAAACAAAGGGGCACTAAAACCAAGTAACAGAGAAATTCTTTTTTTCCATTTACGCAAATTGAACTTGAATTTTGAAGGCTTTTTTTCAGTTGGATCAACAGGCACATGTTTATTTACAACATCATCATGAGAATCTACCAAAATATCTTCACCTTTATATTCATTATCTAATTCAAAATAATCATAACCAGAAGGAAAAAGAAAACCACTTTTATTGACTTCCAATGTATAATTACCTGGCTCAGGTAAAAATAAATATTCACCACTACGTCCCGTTACAATTGTCTTAGCAATTTTTTTGTCTTGCTTATACAAAAGTCTTACAGTAGCCAAATCTACAGGATCTTGATTCAAAGAATTGAATACTTTACCCCACGATTTATTTTTTTTCTTAGTTACCAAAAGCAATGGCTGAGTAAACAAAAATTGAAAATATAAAAAGAAATTACCAAAACCAGAAGCAAAAGGAACATTCAAAACAGCTACTCCAGCTACTACGGGATTAAGTTTTTTGATGACGCATTGTTCTAAATATTGTTTTTGTTGACCCGTAGCTGTCGCTGCCAAATTGAGTAGTGATTGATTTTCTGCCAAATTTAATTTTTCACTTGCACAATCCAATACAACAGATACACCTTGTGACAAATCAGCTGTATTTTTTAGACCGGCAACATTATAACAAGAGGCTATTTCTCTTTCTAAATCTCCTGTCAAATTATTCAAATCATATTTATTATCTAAATTTTGGATACAACTAGTTAATTCATTTATTTTTTCCTGACTAAGTGATAAAGAATCCAAAGCTTGATTTTTGAGCATTTCTTTCAACGCTGGAGTATCCCAAACATTATTGAAAGAATATTTTTCATAACAAATATTCTGAGCAGAAATATATTCTTTTTTCAAATCATCTTCACGACAACCATCTTGCTGTTTGGTAGCATCTTCCTGCAATTTTTGCACACGACGAGCATAGTCAGAGGCCTGTTTTGCGCAAATTTCAGGGTCCCCAGCTTGATAACAAAGTGCCAAATTGAAATCCAAATCTTGATTTATGACATCTATTTTTGCTTGAATATTTTCAACAGTATTTGAATTACAATTATTTAATTTTTCTATATAAGTATTATAAGAATCAGTCAAACAATTGGTAATCTCAGTTTGATCCGGAGTTTCTTCAGCAAAAACAAAAAACGGTACAAAAAAACCGCTAATTATAAAAAATATAAATAAAAATTTTTTCATATTTTTAAGAGAGTTCTGATGGTCTTCTGGTGACAACCAAAGGTCCATCTTTGGTAATAATTATCGTATGTTCAAAATGAGCACTCAAACTATTATCAATAGTCAATATTCCCCAACCATCATCAGCGGTTTCTACATGATAATCTCCCATAGTTATCATAGGTTCGATAGCAATAACAGCATTGTTTTCCAACTTCCAACTTTCTAAATCTCTATCATAATAATTTGGTACGCGAGGTTCTTCATGAACTTCATGACCAACACCATGACCAACCAAGTCACGCACAATACCATAACCTTGGGGGTCAATATAATTTTCAATAGTTTTGCCAATAAGCGCAATTGAATTACCAACAAAACATTTTTCAATAGCCAATTCTAATGATTTTTTGGTGACATTCAGAAGTTGTTTAGTTTTTTCAGGTATATCTCCTACAGCCACAGTAAGAGCTGTATCAGTAAAAAATCCATTACCACCCTTACCCAAACCACAATTCAAAGGATATTGCATACCAATATCAATACTAAAAATATCACCTTCTTTTAAGATTTTATCTTTGGTCGCAATACCATGAACAACTTCAGTGTTCACAGAAGCACAAATAGTAGAAGGAAAAGGTGGATCACTCTTTCTAGTACGGTAACCTTTGAAAGCAGGACGTCCTCCAGCCTCTAAAATAAGCCTCTCAGCTTCCATATCTATTTCATAAGCTGAAATATTAGGTCTAACCATTTTGGCTATTTTTTCTAATATTTCACCCAAAATCCTTCCTCCTTCTATAATAAATTGTATTTCCTCTTGTTTTTTGATGTATGACATATGCTTGTATAATAACAAATAATATCTATTTAGGCAAATTTATAACGAAAAATTAATTATCTAAAGTTGATTATGAACTCTGAGATATATATCATATAAACATGTTAGAAATGGCTAAATTGTCAAATTGTTAAATTGATATGTGACCGAGACAACAATTTAGCAATGTAACAATTTAACAATGAGGGACTATACATTCCAAATTATCCATGTTTTTTTATTAATCTAAACATATCAACACAAACCATTGAACAATAAACAAAATTAGTGTAGAATAGTCTTCAGTGTTTTTAAAAAGTGCTTTATGGGTAGAAGCATTTTTTAATCCCGAATTAATCGGGACGATCATTTATCTTGTATCATGCCAAATAAGCCAAAGGGCTATATGGTTGAACAAGAAATTGGCACTATTACCTGGCTCTAAAGCCGACTGTAAAAAGTTGGTCATTAGACCAGGTTTTTTGTTTTAAACATAATACAAAAACAATCTCCGTTAAGAGATTGTTCAAGTGATTAGGTGATTAGGTGATTAGGTGATTAGGTGTTTAGGTGTTTAGGTGTTTAGGTGTTTAAGACTTCAAAGTCTCACCATCAGTATAAACTTCAGTATCTGGAATAGTGACGACTCTATCAAATCGGAAGTTTAATTTATAGAATTCTGTTTCATTGGGAATATAACGTTTTACTTGTTTTGTAGTATCGATTGAGTTTGGTTCTAATCTATATACTCTTGGGTTATTTTTATATTTAACCAGGGTATAATTTGGATGACTAGTAGTGGTTGTGATTTCTTCTTTAGTGGTATATTTATTTAACAATTCTTGACTTACTTGTTCGATCCAATTCCAACTATATCTTAGAGTTTCGAAGACTTTTTCAGAAGTGATCCAATATTTACTATCATTAAGCAACAAGTATACTTTTGGATCATTAAGTGTTTTTACTAAGGCGCCATATTTTGGATCATATTTTGGTCCCCAAGCTGTTTCTTTATTTTTATCTAGACTTACTTTATTTAATTCAGTTGCTTCAATTGTTTTGACTTCACTCCAGTTACTGAAGTAACTAAAGTAATTCTTTTCATTAGCAATCTTTTGTTTAGTACAATCATTAGTAATATAATAGATTACTGAGGAATTTTTCATTTTATAGGCTTGACCTGGTATTAGGCTACAATTAGTTACTACTTCTTTTTTCTCTGGAGTATTTACTATTTGATCATTCTTTTGTCCTGTTAGAGTAATAGTAGCTGTATAGACAATAGTACCACCATCAGCAGATCTAAACTTAGCGTAAACTGTTTTTAATCCATTACCTTCTGTCAGACTAAAGTCTTTTGTACTTAAGTAGTTTTCAAAAGAAACATCTTTAAAGTTTGGATCACTAGACACGGCCATTTGTTTAGCGTTAGTGACATTGAAATTTAGTTTTACTTGTTTATTATTAGTTGTTAATTCCCCGTTATTGATAGTGATAGCTTCTTTACCTTCTACAACTTTAGGAGGATTATCAAAAAATCTTGGACTACCAGATGGTATAAAAGTAAGTGTAAAGTTTGCTTGACCACTACTAACACTATTCATTGTTACCGTAGTATCATTAGTGCCATCACCATTCAAATCTACATTTTGACTTTGGCCTGCTGCCAATGTTACAGTCACAGGGTTAGAATGAATGGTAACTTGTGCTTTCAAAACACTGTTATCTTCAATAATACTAACAACTTCAGCTGTATGTACCTCATTCAATTTACTCAAAAATTGATAACTAGGTTCACCACTATTTACTTGTAAAGTAAGGGTAACAGCATTAGCTATTGGAGCTGTTGCAATAGCACTACTAGTATCTGATTCTACATAACTTGTATTATCTGAATTATTTATAGCACGAACTGTAAAAGTATAATTATTACCAGCGGTTAAACC
Organism: Patescibacteria group bacterium; assembly: GCA_028687045.1. GTDB lineage: Bacteria > Patescibacteriota > Patescibacteriia > Magasanikbacterales > UBA922 > UBA1557. The sequence goes on along the minus strand of JAQUAW010000003.1, from coordinate 7,301 downwards.
AGTAACTGTATAGCTAGTACTTGTAGTACTACCTCTTAAATTAGCTCCTGCATCACTATATATCTTATATACGGTTGTACTTGGATTACTATTTGCTGTCCAAGTTAAGTTCGCAGCGGTTTGACCGTTGGCTGTGACTGTGAGTGAGAGAGGTTGAGCTGGATTGGTATATACTGTGGTTGTTGATACATCTGAATCTACAGTTCCGTCATTAACAAAAGAATAAACACAATATTGTGTATTTGGAATTAAAGAATCTGCAGAAATATCCCAAACTGATTCTACAGTATTATCTGCTACAGCAGTACTTACTCCTGTTGGCTCATTACTTGTAACTGTAAGTGTATCATTATCATCTGATGAACTAATAATAGTTGGACTTGGTTGAGCAACATAACTTCCACAAGTACCAGCTTCATAAGCATAACTTACTGATAAGTTATTTGTGTCAGCATCGTTTACTACAGACGATATTGTGATGTCACCAACTGTGTCGGTGGCTGGAGTTGCAGTGGGTGTGGAGAGGGTTGGAGCAGAATTTGATACTAAAGAAAAATAAGCTAAATAAGGAGAATAAACATTCCCTGCCAAAGTAAATGCACCACCTACATAAATATTATCATATGAATCTAAATGTAAAGTATCAACATTACCATTCAAACCAGAACCTATTGCATTCCAAGTTAAACCATCCCACATTGCAATTCTATTCGCTGTATTACCACCTGCTGTTGTAAATAAACCTGCAACATACAAATTATTATCAGATCCAACAATAATACTTTGAACCCAATTATTTACACCGCTACCAAGAGGATACCAAGCCGTTCCATCCCATTTGGCTATATAACTTGCAGCACTACCACCTGCTGTTGTAAATTTACCTCCAACATAAATGTTCTCACTTGATTCTACAAAAATTGAATTTACTGTTACATTAAGTCCACTACCAAGAGAGTGCCAAGCAATTCCATCCCATTTGGCTATATAATTTGCAGCACTACCACCTGCTGTTGTAAATTGTCCACCAGCATAAATGTCCGTACCATCTACAGCCAATGTAGCTACATAATCACTTAACCCGGATCCTAAACCAGACCATGCAGAACCATTCCACATTGCTATTTTACTTGCTGAATTTCCATCAGCTGTTATAAAAGTACCACCAGCGTATAAATTATTGTCAGAATCTAAAACTAACGCATTTACTATATTATTCATACCACTTGTACCTACAGCACTCCACAAATTTCCATTCCACATTGCTACTCTATTAGCAACACCACCACCTGCAGTAGTAAAAGCACCACCAACATAAACATTATTATTTGTTTGATCTATAGCAATAGACAAAACACGTTGATTCAAGCCAGTTCCCAAAGGTAACCACTCTGATCCATTCCATTTAATAATATAGTTTGCAGCAACACCAGCACCAATTGTAAACCAACCCCCAATATACAAGTTACTATTAGAATCCATTGCAATATCAAAAACCTCACCATTAAAGCTACCTCCCACGAAAAAATCAGAAGTCCAAGCAATACCATTCCACTTAGCTATCTGCCCAACATTATTACTGCCAGCTGTTGTAAAAGCACCACCAACATAAACATTACCACTTGGATCTACAAATACAGCCCTAGCATAATTGCCTAATCCACTACCAAGAGCTGACCAATTACTTCCATTCCAAACAGCAATTCTATTTGCAGAACTACCTGCTGCAGAGGTAAAATCTCCAACCACGTATAAAAGTCCATTGGTTATATCAATATCCATAGCACTTACATTCCCACCCAAACCATTCCCCAAAGAAGACCAATTTAATCCATTCCACATTGCAATTCTATTCGCGGCAGTACCACCAGCGGTTGTAAATAAACCAGCAACATAAACATCACTGCCATTAACTAAAATAGAATTTACCATTTGATTCATACCAGTACTAAGATTAGTCCAGTTTGTGCCATTCCACATTGCAATTCTATTTGCAGTGCTACCACCTGCTGTTGTAAAAGTACCACCAACATATAAATTTCCATCAGTATCTAAACTAACTGCATTTACCACGTTATTTAAGCCATTCTGTGCATTTTCTCCTATGCTATTCCAGTTTGTGCCATCCCACATTGCAATTCTATTTGCAACAATAGAACCTGCATGCAAAAAAGTACCACCAACATATAAATTTCCATTTGCACCTAAGCTAACTGCGTTTACATCGTTGTCTAGTCCATTCTCTGCACCATCACCTATATTATTCCAGTTTGTGCCATCCCACATTGCAATTCTATTTGCAGTATTACCACCAGCGGTTGTAAAAGCACCACCGACATATAAATTATTGTTATTATCCAAAATCATAGCATATACATAGCCATTCACTCCAGATCCTAGTGTAGACCAATTTGAACCATCCCATTTAGCTATATAACTTACAGATGATACCCCAGCAAAAGTAAAAAGACCACCAACATATAGGTTACCATTTGTATCCATTTTTATAGACTGTACACGATTATTTACACCATTATTTTCACCAATTTGGGTCCAATTACTATCACTAAATGTAGGATCTATATATAATGGATATTTAGCATTTATATCATCTATAGATATTAAAAAAGAATTTTCACTTTGCAAAACGAATTTAGCAGGAACTTCTTTTTGATTAGCATCAAAAACTTTTAAATTATTATAAATCAATTCTCTTTTAGATTTATCTGTCACTAAATTTATAGAATTACTAAAAACATCTTCTATGTCTGCCCCTGATAGCTCCAATAAAAGATTAAGATTACCACCACCTTTTATTTTTTCTTTAATAATGAAATCTTGAACAATACCATCTTGAGAACTCTTTACTTTTTCAATTAACAATCCTCTATCAATATAGACGGAATCATCTTTAATAAATGGTTTATTTTTTGAAACAAATGATTTAGAAATAAGTCCTCTGTATAGAGTAATAGGCTCTAAAGAAAAATTATCTTCTTCACCTTGTGCTGTTGACTTAATTTCAGTTTTATTTTTAGAAAATTCAGCAACAAGTCTTTGCAACTTTGCATCTAATTTTAGATTGCCTTTATTATCTATTGAAGGCAACAGTGAGTCTTTATCTATTGAAGATTGTAATTCTTCATGTAAATTTTTAGAACTTTCAAACGTCTCAAAACTAGTATCCTCTACTACATGATTTTTTGCGTTAACAAAAGGTATAAAAGCAAAATTTGATAAAACTAAACTAAAAATCACAAAAGAATACAAAAACTTCTTTCTAAACATAAAAAACAAGTTAAAATTACTTAAACCAAGTATATTATAGCAAAAACAAAAAAAGTAAGCAAACCAAGCCTGTTTGTTACTATACCCCCTAATTACACCTCAAATAAAACCACCAAAAGTGAAATAAGAAGCAAAGTTTGCAATATTACATGCGGATGTTGTTTTCTAAATTCTACAAAAATTTTTAGAAGTAAAGCAAATGTAAAAAAACCTATAAAAAATAAGTAAATTCCACGAGAAACATTGAAAATACTAAACATCTGGCTCAAAGCATCTTTGGACTGATTATACTTTTCAATTGAAGATACTGTCAAAATTTTTGGATTTGACCAAACAATATTTCCTTCTTTCACAAAACCCTTAACATCAGTAATTTTGATAGTTGGATTGATAATTGCCCTAAACAAATCATCGCTATTCCCTACAAACTGTATCTTACCTATATAAATACCATCTTTATCTGTAGGAAAAAGCTGAATATCATATTGATTAGCCTCAACAATAACCTTTGACACTGGCCCATTGATATAGGCACGAGCAGTAAGTGTAATAGTTGAATCAGCATTTTCTTGCCACAAAACTTGTGATCTTTCACTATCAAAAACAACAGAAGTATTGTCAAAATCTTCGGTAATACCAGCAATTTGCTGAATTGAATTACTATTTTGAATAGGTTTACCAAAATGTTCTGTTACAAAAATAACATTGGCAACTCCCTTGTAAGTACCAACAGCCAAACCAATTCCCATATCTTGAAAATCCTTATCAATCATGTTGGCATAATGAGTCGAACTATTTTCCCAGGCTTTCATCATATCATCTGCATTATGATAACCAACCGCCAAATTTTCTCCAGCCACACTATAATCATAATTCACATCATTCAGAAAATCACCCAAATGTTTGCCTGTTGGTGAAACATGTTCAAAATAATTATTTTGAACCATATCCCAAGACTTAGCATTGGCAGAACTAAAAAGCAGAACTTCCCCTTCTAGGCTTCTAATACCCAACTTATTTCTCACCTGATTGGTCTGACTAATAATTTTGTCACCCATAGACTTGAGCATATCAGGCATCGTAAAAGTTTCAATTGGTAAAAGTACTACAAATACAAAAACTATCAATTTCATGGTCAAAAAAAAGAGACTATAAAAAATAGCTCTTTTGGTATGTAAGATGTGAGGGTGGTAGTTATTTTTTGCGTGTGGAACAAAATAATTTTTCAATGTCCTCCTAATATACATATTAAAAAATTACAAATTATGTTTTTTTGATCCTCTCCCTAGCAGGGAAGTTACTCCAAAATTTAATATCATCTCAACCAAGCCAGATATTTTTTGTCATTCAACTATACAAGTAATTTCACTACTTCTTCGTCAACATTATCAATACTTTTTTCCCCATCGACTGTAAATAATTCACCTTTTTCACGATAATATTCCAAAATTGGCTGAATAGCTATATTCCCCTGCTCTCTAATCCTTTTTTGAATAGTTTCAGGATTATCATCACTGCGAACTACCAATTTTTCTCCACACTCAGGACAATCTACTTTCAAATCATTTTCTTTGGAATAAGGCAAGATGAAACCACAAGCAGTACAAACTTTTCTTTTGGTCAAACGATTGAAACTTGTTTCATCAGATAATTTTATTTCAATTACGATTACTTCATCTAACAAATTCAAAGATGCAAAAAATTCTTCATACTTTTTTGCTTGGGTCACAGTACGAATGGCTCCGTCCAAGATAACACTTTTATGCAAATCTAAATTCTTTTGTATTTCAGCAAAAGCTAGCTTGTAAATCAAATCATCTGAAACAAGTTTACCAGCTTTCATCTCAGCCAATTTAGCTTTATCTTCTTTGTCACCATTTGGGTCGGCGTCTAAGGCACGCAACAAATCACCAGTGGAAATATGAACAAAACCAAATCTTTGCACTAATTTTCTAGCTTGAGTCCCCTTGCCACTACCAGGTACTCCCATCAAGATTATTATTTTTTTCATAACTAATTTTGTTTATCTTGAGAAAAATATTCCTCAAAAATTTTGTATAAATATTTAGCATCTATTTCGCTAATAGTATGTTCTTTACTCAAAGCACTTAAAATATCTCTGATGTTTTCTAAAGAAATTTTGTTATAATGTGACAGACGCTCCAACAAAACATCTTCAACCATCTTTTCTTCTTTTTGTGATAAAGTCTTTACCTTCAAAGGTGACACCAAATCTAACAATTTTTCTCGACTTAAATATCTATATTCATTGATATCAGTCTTCTTACTAGCATGTTGTCCTGTACCAAAAAGATAAGAAAAAAAACCCATATAAGAAGATTAAAGATAAAATAAATATAACATAATGACTAAAAAAAAGCAAATCTTAGCCAAAAAAATTGGAAAATAATACAAAACTACTAAAAAATCCAAAAAATACGAAAATAATAGTTATTATTATTTTTCTAATTAAACTTGGCCTAAACATTTTTGGTAATTCTCTATTATTCAATATAGCAACCAAACCAATATGTACAAACATAGCTACCGCATTAATCACCGCTCCAAAAACTATCAACTGTTTTGGTTCATAAAAATTGCATAAGAAAAGAATAATACCAAAAGCAATTTGGGCCCACAAAAAGCTAAAATAAATTTTTGATAAATTTATTTTGTTGTTTTTGGTTTTGTGAATTTTTTGTATGGCAAAATTCTCAGCCATAATACGAGAAGTGGAATCCATAACACCCAGTTGTGTTTGAAAAAGCATAACTCCCAAAACAAACAAAAACAAAGATCCAACCCAAGGAAAAAGTGTTTTGGAAATAACAACACCTTCATTTATTACAAAATTTATACCTTCTTTATTATCCAAACCAAAGACCGTAGCATACGACAAAATCATAAGTAATAACATTGACAAACCACCAATAAACCAAAAAACCAACAAATGTTCCAAACTTATTTTTTTCCACCAAGCTTTGAACCTTACTAGATTTTCATGATTGAGTTCACATTCTTCACCAGACAATTTTATCTCTTGATGTATACCTTTGTGAGCAAAAAGACCAGAAATCTTTTGGGCGTATTTACCCATACCATAACCTTTTTCTTTGATATAAATAGATTGCGTAAGATTCAAATTACCGCCTGCCCCAGAATAAGCAAAAGCAGCCAAAAAGGTCATAAAGCTAATACCTGCTGGTAAAAAATGATAACCTTCTCCCCTACCAAGAACACCTTGTGTCAACAAAAACCAATCCATTTTGGTTGCCAAAATAATAGCCAAAACAAAAATAAAAGGAACTCCCAATAAAATAATAGTACGCGTAATCTTTTCCATCATACCATAGACTGTCTTGCCCAAACTCAAAATCAAACCGATTGCTAATAAAAAGACTATAGCCAACCACTTGAAATTACTAAAACCAAAAACATGTGCTACCAACTGAGCAGCCGCAGCCACAATACCTGGCAAACCAAAACCAATAAAAGTAGAAATAATAAACCAATAAATAGAACCCTTCCAAAGTTTATGCAAACCAACAAAAACACTTTCACCTTTCACAAGAGCATAACGCTCTATCTCCATATTTATAAAATATTGAAAAGTAATACCAAGTAGTGCACCCCAGACAATTCCCAAACCATAATTGGAAACCATATAAGGCCAAAGTATGACTTCACCAGAGCCCAGACCAAGTGCTAAAATAATAAAACTAGGACCAATAAGTTTTTTGAAACTAATTGCTTTTGGAAAAATTTTTTTATCAGTTTTTTTTATTTGCATAAAAATAATTAACAATATCTAAGTCCCAATAAAATAGGAACTAAAAGTGTTTCTATTATAACACAAAATCAATAAATTTTTAAACAAAAACAATCCCCGTTAAGAGATTGTTCAAGTGATTAGGTGTTTAATTGTCTAGGTGTTTAAGACTTCAAAGTCTCACCATCAGTATAGACTTCTGTATCTGGAATAGTTACGACTCTATCAAATCGGAAGTTTAATT
>JAQUAW010000055.1 GCA_028687045.1 Patescibacteria group bacterium | reverse complement strand
CGTTTGGATTTAAATATTGGAATACTACAGACATAACAAAACTTACATAATATCATCTAGGGCGTTGCACAATTTCATGTATGCGTACACGAGTGAGCCTCAAGGCGAGCCGTGTTGCACAACTTTGCATTGTGCGATGACCATCATTGGAATATTTCATCCTCACCCAAATTACCTACATCATTTTTTCTTTTTATCAGTTTACACATTGCCTCAAACTCCCACTCATTCAAAAAAAATTCTTTATCTTTAAACCTCAATAAATAATCACAAGGTGAACCAGACGATCCATTATTATACACTAGAAAATGCAATGTTTCGTCTCGTTCTTCTGGTATAAAATTCGTAAAGTCAATTAAATATTCTTCAATTTTCTCTTCATGCTTTAAGCAATCATCACAAATATCACCCATGCCAATTTCCCGATAAAAACTTTGATTACAATTTTGACAAATAGATGTAATCCTTTTATTTTCTTCATCTATCTCTAAACAATCATTACAAGTGTTTTTAGTTTGTAATCCATCATGATGAAAACCACATCCACAGTTTTCACACAAAATCATATCTTGTCCCATATTATTTCTTAATTTGAATTAAAAATTTTAGACAAAAATTACAACCACTCATACTCACGATATTACAAAAAATATCTAATACTATATTTATAACTTATTAATTATTTAAACATTTAATATAATCGTTTTCAAGTATAATATTATTTTCAGATGATGTTTTGTAAATAAATTCATTCATTGCATTTGTTGCCATATTTTGAGCCATTTTAAAACATGATAAAATTGCTTCATAACTAGAATATTTACCAGTTGAACAGATTTCATTTTTAACGTTATTCAACATATTATTATAAACTTGTTGTCCTAACATTTTACTTACATTATCAAAATTTGCTCTACTTTTTTCTTTCTCGGCAATACAAATCTCAATTTTTATTTGTGTATCAGGCACAAATTCTACTACAGGAGTAATTAAAGAATCATTAACAGATTCCACAATTTGAGGAATTTCAGTTGGTTTTTCTACAGTCTCTTCAACTTCTACAATTTTTTCTATGATTACAGGCTTCTCAACAATTTTAGGAGTTACTTTCTTTATTGGTTTGGTTTTGTTTATCTCTTGTTCAACTGTAGATGTAATTGTAGATGTTGAGACTTGTTCAGTAAAAGAAACAATTGATTCAGTCGATGATACTTTTGCACTTAATTCCTCAACTTGATTTTCCAATTCTTGAATCCTTTTGAAATCTTGACTACATCCTGCACCGAAAAAGACTATCAAGATTGGTAAAATTATAAGTATTTTTTTCATACTTTTTTTTAATACCGTTATTTTTTAAGTCTTATTTGATATTAATCACTTTTTTTTGATAGAACTAGAATCAGAAGGCACATTAAGAATCGTCCTTTCACTCGCAAGTGACGGGATTCGAGACCACAATGTACTACCTTTTTTACTTTCTTAGAGTTGCAGGCGCGGTAAGAATCGAACTCACGCAAGAGGTTTTGGAGACCCCTGTACTACCATTATACGACGCGCCCATAAGTTAGTCGAAAGTCCTTACGACTAATTTTTTATGCTTGAATAATATACACTAAAATGAAAGAAAAATCAAGACCTAATGTTTTATCTTCTCCTTGGAGTTTTCAATAATTTTTTATATTCATCAGTTATGGCACCTCCACATATATTACATCCTTCATATGTTAAGAATCCATGCTCACAAATACCAGGTATTTCATCTTCAGGCAATTCTATATTTTTTGGTAAATCATAACCCTCATATTCTGTATCTATACCCATATCTCCAATTACTACTCCATCCCCTCTATTATTAGACATATCAATAAATTAAAAATTAATTTTCTAAACTAGCCTCTAATACTTTGTCTTTATCACCTTCAATTTTGGTCATGACTACTTTTTGACTAGTTACCAAGACTAAAATAACAAGCAACAAAATTGAATACAAGAAAGAAACACTATAATTGAAAATACGTAAAATAGCGACTATTACACTTGGTCCAGTCAGAGCAAACAAGCCCAGCGTATAAATTTTCCCAAAACTAAGTTTGTCACTTTGTGAATTTTTATTGATCAAAAAAACTATCAAAGAAATTAGCAATAGATTAAGAAGCTTGAAAACTGAAAAACCAACAAAGGACATAAGCAAAAATAACCCAAAAAATAATTTAGTATTATGCAAAAAATCGTCTGTAGAATTGATAATAAATTCTTTATCAAAGGTCTTATTTGGAATATCATTATAACTAACCAAATTTTTATAATGTCCAGCACCATCATAAGAATACAACGAAGTAGAAGTAAAGTACAAAATATCTTTGTCCTTAGCATTCACAAATTCATCAAAATTAAAATCAGTACTACTTGCAGTAGTGTCTATACGTATTATCAAATTTTCATCTTCAAAAACATAAGGTTGATCAAGATCACTTATCGTCAAATGATTATTTTCCATGGTTGCTGAAAATTCTGGAACTTGAGTCAAAATACTATCACGCAAATCTACCAATTTTTTAGGAGTTGTGTAACTCAAAAAAGTAGCAGTAACCAAAGAAAGTCCTAAAATAAAAAGAACAATATAATTAGCAGCTTTCTTGCCACTATCAGATTGCATACGCAACCACGCAAAATTGTAACAACTATTTAGAAAAGCTTTCAAGTAAAACATAAAATTTACTATAAATAAAAAAACAGTCTTATTAGACTGTTTTATTTTATATTATTTTGTCTCTTTATGCAAGGTATGTTTACCACAAGTCTTACACAATTTGTTCAATTCTAGTCTGTTTTGAAGTACGTGATTTTTTCTTACAAAATAATTCACAGTTCCACATTCAGAACATTTTAGTTTCTTACGATTTTTTCTTTCTTTAGACTTTGAGGCCATATTTTTAATCTAATGCTAAATACCGCTATATAATACATTATCCCCTATTTTTTGTCAAGTGGAGTTATTCTCAAGTAAAATTAACAAAAAAACATACTTAGAGCCATCATCCAGGATCGAACTGGAGACCTCATC
>JAQUAW010000038.1 GCA_028687045.1 Patescibacteria group bacterium | reverse complement strand
ACAAAGCAAATCAAATGATTATTTTGAGCCAAGCTGGGGTGCCAGTTCCTAAGACAATTTATGGTAGTATAGATTTCCTTAGAAAAGTAGCTGTCAAAAAGTTTGATTTTCCTTTGGTGATAAAAGGTACAAAAGGTGATAGGAAAACCCAAGTCTTTGTCGTAAATAACAAAGTAGAATTTGATAGCAAAATGGATGAATTAGAGCTTGTAGAAAAAAGATTTGAAAACAAATATATGCTACAAGAATATATTGTTAATTCGGAAGATTATAGAGTAATGGTTTTGGGAGATAAAGTTTTGGGGGTCATGAAAAGAATGGTTGGTATAAGACCAAATGTTAAGAATGTCTTTGAAAAAGCAGATTTACCTACAGAAGTAAAAGACTTGTGTGTAAAAGCATCAAAGGCTTGTGGAGTGGCTATCTCTGGTGTTGATGTGGTTTTTAGAAATGATGATATTTCTTCACAGCCATTGTTTTATGAGGTTAATAAAACGCCAATTTATAAAAAATTTGGAGAATATTTAGAAATAGATGTGCCTAGAGAAATTGTAAAATTTTTGTCAGAGTTAGAGTAGTCTTCTAAAAATATTTTTTTGGTATTTGAAAGCAATCCTTCTCAAGGGGTTGTTTTTTGTCTGTATTTTGCTATACTGTGCTTAACCAACTATATGCTTACTTATTTATTTTATTTCGGCTTTACTTTCATTGTTTCTGTTGTTTTCACCTTTTTTTTGGCGATGTTCATGAGAAAATTGGGGATAGTAGATAAAGCTGGTGTAGAAAAGAGAAAAATTCACAAAAAAACAATTTCCCTGGGCGGAGGACTGGCTATATTTTTTAGTTTCTTTTTGTCAGTTTTGATAGCTTGGATTTTTGCGGATAATTTTACTTATGAAATAGTCGGTCGCAATTTGTTGGGTTTGTTTTTTGGTAGTCTGGTGTTAGTTATGGGAGGAATACTTGACGATAAATATAATTTAAGGGCGAGGTTACAAATAGTTTTTCCCATTTTGGCTGCTCTTCTTATAATTTTTGCTGGTATCGGTCCTCATATTATTTCTAATCCTTTTGGAGGAATAATAAGATTGGATTTTTGGCAGGTCAATTTTGGTAGTTTGGGGACTTTTGTGGTAGTGGCTGATTTGTTAGTTTTCTTTTGGCTGATGGGAATGATGTTTACCACCAAATTTTTGGATGGTTTAGATGGACTTGTTTCAGGAATTGTAAGTATAGGTGCTTTGATTATATTTTTCTTTTCTTTACAATCACAATGGTTTCAAGCTGATGTAGCCATGCTTTCTATAATTCTAGCAGGAGCTACCTTGGGATTTTTGGTTTGGAATTGGTTTCCTGCCAAAATATTTTTAGGTGAAAGTGGTAGTCTTTTGACTGGTTTTTTACTTGGTTCTCTCGCTATTATCTCTGGAGGAAAGTTAGCTGTTACTCTTTTGGTGATGGCAGTGCCTGTCTTGGATGTGGCCAGAGTGATTTTAAAACGTATACAAAATAAAAAACCAATTTATCAGGGAGATAATGAACATTTACATTTTAGACTTTTGCAAAGTGGCCTAAGTCAAAAGCAAGCCGTGCTTTTGTTATATGCCTTATCTTTGGCATTTGGTTTGACGGCTTTATTTTTGCAAAGTAGTCAGAAATTCTGGGCTTTGGTGTTGCTTTTTGTTATAATGGTTTTATTGGGTGTGATGTTTAATAAACATTCTCATAATAAATAGTATTATTTATTTCAATTACGTTTTTCACATGACATGTATCCTGAAACATGAAACAAATTTTAATTTGTGATTTGTTTCATGTTTTAGGTTTTATGTTTCATGAAAAATAATACTTATGAAAAAAGTAAACAATTTCAAATTTTATTTTTTCTTAGTTTTTATAGTTGTCGCTATTTTTTTATTTTTTTGGCAGAGGTTTCATTGGCCAACGGCAACTGTTTCTTTGAAGGGAGAAACTTTGGAGATTATGGTTGCTGATAGTATTTATAGGCAACAAAAAGGTCTAGGTAAAAGAGATAGCATAGAACCGTATGATGGTATGGTTTTTCCCTTTGGTCTTTTGGACAAGCACGGAATTGTGATGCTTGATATGAGGTTTCCTATTGACATAATTTGGCTAAAAAAAGGTGAAGTAGTGGACTTTGCTCCTACTGTAGCAATAGAGCCAGGCAAGCAAGAAGGTGAATATATCATCTACCGTCCCCGTATTGAGTCAGATATGGTTTTAGAGGTACCTGCTGGCTGGGCTAAGGAGCACGATTTGAAGATAGGGGACAAAATGACTCTTGTGGAGTAATGGCTTGACTTATTTAGTTTTTTCTAGTATAGTATTCACGTTTCCTAAAAACAATTTTATCTTAGCAAAGTCTTGTAGTGAGACCTTAACATTAAATTTTTAAATATAATAAGTATGTTTGCAGTCATTCAAACTGGCGGAAAGCAATATCTTGTAAAAGATGGTGACCTCCTAAAAGTTGAAAAATTAGAAGTAGAAGCTGGCAAAGAAGTGATTTTTGATCAAGTTTTGATGCTCGCTGACGAAGATGGTAAAAATGTTCAAATTGGTAAGCCATATCTTGAAGGTGTAAGTATTGTTGCCATGTGTGAAGAACAAGGAAAAGAAAGAACAGTTCGCGTTGTCAAATACAAACGCAAAATACGTTACAAAAAAGTTCATGGTCATAGACAACGTTTTACTAAAGTGAAAGTTGCTGAAGTGAAATAATAGTTTATAGCCAATAGCCAAAAGTTCAGAGAAAATTTTTAAAAATAAAAATCCCGTGAGAAACGGGATTTTTTTATTAGAATAAATTGATTTCTAAAGTGCACAACTGTAATTATCAATTACTAACGTCCAAATTTTAAGTCATTAATCATTTGAATTTGATTTGAAATTTGGATTTTGAAATTTGATATTGCGACTATGGCTAAAATAGGAGACTATTTATTTGATGTTCTGTTTTTCAAAGCACTACTTAGTGTAATCTCATCAGCATACTGTAAGTCACTGCCCATAGGTAATCCTCTAGCAAGGCGTGTGACCCTTATTTCGGGCTTGAGCTTCTTTATTTGTCTTTCCAGATACATCATAGTAGTTTCACCACTAATATCTGGATTTAGGGCCAAAATCACTTCATCCACGACATTTTTTTGTAATCTAGCCATTAGTTCATTGATTTTCAAAAATTTTGCAATATTTTCATCATCAGATTTTAGAGTTCCACGTAAAATATGATAGACACCTAGAAATTCTTTGGTTTTTTCTATGGTTTCTTTATCTTGTGGTTGAGATACTACACAAATCACTTTGTGGTCGCGTCTGGTATCTGAGCAAAAGTTACAAGGACTGGCATCTGCAAAATCCCAACAAACTTCACAACTTTTGATATTTTCTATCAATTCTTTCAAAGCTATTGTCAGTTCGGCTACATCTTTTTTACCAGATTTGAGCAAATAAAAAACAAAGCGTTCAGCAGTACGGTGACCAACACTAGGGAGACGAGAGAATGCTTTTATTAAATTTTGAATAGGTTTGCTGTACATAGTAATAAGTTCATAGCCAGAAGCCAAGAGCCAATAGATTTTTAGAAAGTATTTTATTTATACAGAGATTCTCTATATTTGTAAAGCATTTTCAATATTTCGTTTAGTAATCCATCAGCTATTTTGTAACTTTCGATATTTATGAAGTTTAGTTTTTTAGCGATTATAATTTGTGTTTCTACTTCAGTAGCTGAACCAAAAGCAATATTTAAAAATTGTGCGTTTTCTTTCGTACTTTTTCTAGCATAACCTTCAGCAATATTAGAAGGTATGGATACCGCAGCACGACGCATCTGACTACTCAGTCCAAATTTTTCCTCATTTGGAAAAGAATTTGTCAACTTATAAATCTCTAATACAAAATCTATAGATTTTTTCCAAACTATTAGATCTTTGTAAGTTTGCATAGTTTTTAATTATTGGCTATGAACTTTTGGCTATTGGCTTTTAACTCAAACCAGGTATATTTGGCAATCCACCCATTTCTTTCATCTTCATTGCCATGACACGTTGCATTTTTTTGAGAGCATCAGAATGAGCATCTTTGAAAGCTTTTTCTAATTTTTCTTTTTTACTAGGATCTAGTAAATCTGAACCAACATTAACATTGGTAATTTCTAAATTACCATTCATAGTTAGTTCTACGCCATTTGAAGAAGTTGTAATATTTTCTTCTGCAAGTTTACTTTGCATTTCTTTGGCTTGATCACGAAGATCTTTGAATTGTTTTAGTTTGTTGAACATACGAGTTTTTGATTTAATATTTTTTTAATTAATAAAGTTTATTTTATTTTTATATTTTAACATTTTTGAGTAAAGCTGGAAAGGCTCAAAAGGCCTAAAAAGCCTGAAAGGCCTTTCTAAAAATTTGCATTTCAAGCCTTTGGATTACTCCCCATTATCATAAGTAACATTTGTATCAAGATTTTTGAAAGAAGTGGTGGCACCATCAAAATATGTTCTGACCATACCAGTAGGTCCATTTCTATGTTTGGCAATATGGATTTCGGCAATATTTTGTTCATCTGGAGGAATATCTTCTGGACGATAATTTCTATCGACTGCTTTACGATAAAGGAACATAACTATATCAGCATCTTGTTCAATACTACCAGATTCACGTAAATGTGACAACTTTGGGATAGCTGGTTTACTTTGTTCTACGGCACGGGATAATTGTGATAGCGCAATTACTGGTACATTTAGTTCACGAGCAAGACCTTTCAAATTTCTACTAATGACAGCAACTTCTTGTACACGATTATTGGCATTTTTATCATTGTGAGATTCCATAAGTTGCAAATAGTCAATAATAATCATACCAAGACCATGTTCAGCTTGTAGACGTCTGGATTTGGTACGAATTTGCATTACATTGTTACCCGGTGTGTCATCGATATAAATTGGAGCATCTGAAAGTACGCCCATTGCATGTCCAATACGTGGAAAATCATCACTATCTGGTTTATCAGATAGATTACCTGTTCTCATTTTCCAAAGGTCAATTCCTGCTTCAGCACAAAGCATTCTATCTACCAATTGTTCTTTACTCATCTCTAATGAAAATAAGCCAACTGGTACTTTGTATTTAGTAGCAGCATGTCTGGCAAAGTCTAAGGCTAGAGAAGTTTTACCAACTGCAGGACGAGCTGCCAAAATAATCAAATCAGATTTTTGGAAACCAGCCAATAAGTCGTCTAGTTTTTTTATACCACTTGGTATACCACGAAGTTTGCCTTTTTCTTTGTGTAAATCATCAATACGTTCAAAAGCAGTACTCAAGACACCACGGATAGAAACAAAGGTTTGCTTCATGTGTTTTTGGGTAATACCGTAGAGATGTTGTTGAGCTTGGTCAAGTAAATTATCTACATCATCAGAATCTTCTTGATAACCTAGTTTGGAAATTTCGTGAGCTGAGTTTAGAAGTTGTCTTAGAGTAGATTTTTTCTTGAGGATTTCAGCATATTGGACAATGTGAGATGCTGTTGGTACTGAGTTGGATAATTCTATTAAATAACTTTTTCCACCGCAACCTTCTAATAGTTTTTTTTCTTCCAAACGATTGGCAACTGTCAAAACGTCAATTGGTTCATTTTTCTGATAAAGTTCAACCATGATATCAAAAATGTAAGAGTGGGAGCGTTTGTAAAAATCTGAGTCAGTAATAATATCTGAAATTTTTAGCATGGCGTCTTTGTCAATCAAAATAGAACCCAAAAGTGATTTTTCGGCTTCTAGATTTTGTGGAGGTATTCTTTCTATTTGGGTGATGTCGGGCACAAAACGCTGATTTAGTGGATTAAGACGCTGATAAACACGGATATTTTTTATTTTTGCTTGGTTATATTACCTTAGATTAGGATTGACTTCAAGCGTCTAAAAAGTAATTTTGTGGTTATAATGTGCTTAAGATGTGCAAAAGTTTTTTTGGCTTTTTTTTGAGGTTGATTTTTTGCTGAGTTGTGGTAATATTAACTTTGTATATAGCCTTTTAAGTTTTTTATGAAGATTTGTTTAATACACAATTTATATGAACCTTATGCTAGAGGTGGGGCAGAACAGGTGGTAAAAGCTACTATAGATTTTTTGTTATCTCTTGGTCATGAAGTTGTTTTGATTACAGCTACACCAGAAAAGGAAAAAATCGTAGAAAAAAGTGGTTTTAAAATTTTTTATTTAAAGCAAAATAATATTTTCTCATATTTTGAATTGTCTAATCATAATTTTTTGACTAAATTTGTTTGGCATATTTTAAATATATTTAATTTTGCTATAGCCAAAAAAGTTTTTGAAATTTTGCAAGAAGAAAAAATAGAACTTGTACATACTCACAATCTGATGGGTTTGAGTTTTCTTATACCTAAAAAAATTAGAAAATTAAAAATAAAACATATTCATACTGTGCACGATGTACAGTTGGTAGAGCCGAGTGGTATAATTATAAAAAATAAAGAGAATTCTTGGCGTTATAAATGTTTACTCATGCAATTAAACATTTGGTTAATGAAAAAAATGATAGGTTCACCTGATTTAGTTATTTCACCTTCTCAATTTTTATTAGATTTTTATAAAGGTAAAGGTTACTTTAGAGAATCAGAATTGAAGTCATTAGCTAATCCTTTGACTTTGAATATCAAAAATAATTTTGTCAAAGAAAAACATAATGGTTTTAATTTTTTATATTTAGGACAGATAGAAAGACACAAAGGTATTTTCGAACTATTAGCAGCTTTTTCTAAAATTAAAAATGCGACTTTGCATGTAGTTGGGGATGGCGTTAGTTTACCTGAATTAAAAAATAGATTTGTTGATTTAGAAAATATTATATTTTATGGTCCTAAAAGTAGGGAAGACTTGCTGGATATTTTTGTCAAAATGGACGTGATGATTTTTCCTTCTCTTTGTTATGAAAATTATCCGGCAGTTATTTTTGAAAGTTTATTTTTTGAGGTACCTGTTTTGTCTGTAAATCATTCTTCGTTGCCTGAGTTTATTAAAGAAGGGGAGAACGGTTGGTTTTTTGATATTGGGGAATATAATGATTTATCAGAAAAAATAAAATATTGTATAGAAAATAAAGAAGAAGTAGATGTTATAAGTAAAAAGATTGGTGATAATAAAAAATCTTTTGAAAAAAATAATCTCAGTTTATTGTTTGATGAATATAAAAAAATTATTAGTTAAATATTTGTTTGATATGTCTATAATAAAAAAATTCAAAGACAAAAATCCTGATTTATTTGAATATTTGCCAGCTACAGATGTCCATCCTCATGATCATTTTTTGGAGAATACAATTTTGCGTTTTTTACCAAAATCAGTCACACCAAATAGGATTAGTATTTTTAGAATTATAGCGACTCCTTTTGTTTTTTTGTTGATTTTATTTGGATATTATAATATCGGTGTTATTGCTTTTGTTTTGGTAGCTTTTACTGATGCTATGGACGGTTCTTTGGCTCGTACCAAAAATAAAATAACCAAATTTGGAATGCTCGTAGATCCCTTGGCGGACAAATTGCTTATAGGTTCAATGGTTTTGTTGTTGGTTTTCAAGTATTTGGATTTTTGGTTGGGTATTGTTGTATTAGGTATAGAAATTATTTTTATTTGTATGGCTTACATTTATCGTGTGAAATTCAAGACTGTCAGAATGGCTAATTTGTGGGGTAAAATAAAAATGTTTTTGCAAGTTTTGGCTATTTGTACGGTATTGATTGCTCTTGTTTTTGAAAATCCTTTTTTCTTAAATATTGCCAATCTTATTTTAGGATTGTCTGTTGGTTTTGCTTTAGTCAGTTTGTTTAGACATGGAATTTAATTTTATGGATTTTATAAAAAAAAATAAGTATAAGATTTTTTTGTTAGTATTAGCTACTTTATTTTTTTGTTTATATAATTATTTAAATTTTTCTCATCAAAATATTTTCAATTCTCCTGATGAAACTGCTAATTTTGTTTTATCTAAAAGTTTTGTAGAAACAAATAAAATTTCATATACTTTACAAAATAATTTTGATAAGTTGAACGAGTTTATTCATCCTCGTAGTACTTTCGTTTTTGGCAATAATATTTTGCCAGTGAGTTTTATTACTTTTATTATTGTTTCTGGCTTTGTTGGCAAAATATTTGGTACAGGAATTATTGTTTATCTTAATTCTATTTTTCTTATTTTGGCAGTTCTGGCTTTTTTTGGAATTGTTAAAAAAATATTTGATGAAAAAACATCTTTCTTGAGTTCTGTTTTATTTTTTATGTTGCCTGCGGTCTGGTATTACCTAGAAAGGTCAATGTTCCATAATATTACTTTTGTTTCTTTGGTAATTATTGGTTTATGGTTTATTTTGTGTCAACCTTTTAGAAAACAAATTTGGTTGAGTGATTTGTTTGGGATGAGTGTTTTTATGTTGGGTGTATTTATGAGACCAAATGAAATGACTTGGCTTGGACTTGTTTTTCTTTTTACCATTATTTATTTCAAAAAACAAATAAAAATTTCTAGATTGATAATGTGGTCTAGTGTAGCAGTACTTTTTGTGTTGATGTATGCTTTTGTTAATTTTTATTTTTATGGGAGTGTCAGTACTGGTTATGTTTCTTCCAATTCTTTGCAAGTCAATAAATGGTATAGTCTTTTATTCCCGTTTGGTTTCGATTTTTTGATGACTATCAAATCTGTTTGGAATTATTTTTTCAAAATGAATATTTTGTTTGGAGTTTCTGCTTTGCTTAGTGGAATATTTTTTGTTTATTTATTCCTAAAAAATAAATTGAACAAAGTACAAAAAGTTTATTTTGTGTCTTTATTAGTTAGTAGTCTTTTTTTATTTTTTTATTATGGTAGTAATCATGATACTTTGTATAATTTGAAAACCGTGGCTGTAGCGTATGTACGTTATTGGTTACCTATTTTTATTGGATTTTTGCCAATTATTGCTTTTGTTATTATTGAAGTTTTGAAAAAAATAAAAAATAATTTAGGAAAAAATTTATTATATTTTGTATATATAGTTGTTTTCTTTTTTTTGAGTTTTAATATTGTATATAAGGGAGTTGATGGAGTTTTGGCTGTAGATAATCAGTTGGGATATATGACCGAAATACGAAATTGGGTGGTAGACAATACTTCTCAAGATGCTATAATTGTCACAGATCATGAGGATAAATATTTTTGGCCACAAAGACAAGTTGTCGTGGATTTTTACAACGATAGTATAGGACAAGCTATATTTGCTTTACTTGAAAAAAATGCTGAAATGTATTATTTTGTACCTAAGCAGACAGAAGAAGATTACACTAAGATGTTAGTTTACCTAGCTAAGTTTGATGTTGATGTAGATGTTTTTCAAAGATTTAATTCACATACTTTGTATAAGTTAAATTTACCATAATATGTCTGACTGTATTTTTTGTAAAATCATAGCAGGAGAAATACCTAATTATACTATTTATGAAGATGATTTTGCTTTGGCATTTCTTGATATTACGCCTCGTGCCAAAGGTCATACTTTGGTAATACCAAAGATGCATGCCGAAAATTTGTTGCAATTAGAAGAGTCTTATACAGAAAAATTGCTAACAGCTGTGAAAAAAACACAAGAAAAATTGGATAAAGTTTTGCAACCAGCTGGATATAATGTTGGTTGGAATCATGGTCAAGCTGGTGGTCAAGCTGTTCCACACTTGCATATTCATGTGATGCCACGTTATAATAATGACGGTGGTGGTAATATGCATTCAATAATCAATAATCCAGGGAGTGGGAGTGTGGAGGAAGTTTATAAATTATTTGAATAAAATCCAGATTTACGGATGTGACCCACATTTTTTTAAAATTCCTAAATTGAAAATTTTGTTTTATGCCCAAACATTTAGAAAAAAAATCAGAAGAAATTTTGCATCAAAATCCTTGGTCTACATATAAACATGATAAATATTTAAAACCAAATGGTGTTGAAGGTGATTATTTTTATATGGAGATTCTGGGAGGTTCGGCAATGGTTGTTGCTGTTATGCCAAATGGGAGTATAGTTTTGACGTTACAGCATAGATATTTGGTTGACAAACAAAGTATAGAATTCCCCGCTGGGCGTAGAAAAATAGGACAAACACCTTTGGATGTGGCTAAGTTAGAACTTTTAGAGGAGGCGGGTTGTATCGCTGATGAGATTATAAAAATAGGTGTCTTTGAAAGTTCGCCGTCTAGTATAAAAGATGAGATACATGTATATTTGGCTTATGTCTCTGAACAAAGGGGCCAAATGTTAGATGATACTGAAGAAATAGAGTTGTTGTATCGTAGACCAGATGAAGTAGACGAGATGATAAAAAATAATGAGATTTTTAATGGGCCTACCATGGCAGCCTGGTCATTGGTTAGGCATCATTTGATGTAATAATTAATTATAATTTTATGAAATTATTAGTCACCGGAGGAGCTGGATTCATTGGATCCAATTTTATACATTATTGGCTAGAAAATCATCCAGAAGATGAAATCATTAATTTGGATATTTTGACTTACGCTGGTAATTTGGAAAATTTGCAAAGTATTGAAAATAATCCTAAATATAAATTTGTTAAAGGTGATATTTGTGATAGAGAGCTTATTTTTTCTTTGGTCAAAGATGTTGATGTGGTTGTTCACTACGCGGCAGAAAGTCATGTCGATAGGTCTATTATGGATCCAAGTGCTTTTGTGCGTAGTAATGTTCTTGGAACTCAAGTTTTATTAGACGCTGTCAAAGAATATGACAAACGTCTTCACCATGTTTCTACTGACGAAGTGTTTGGTGCTTTGAAAGATACAGATCCTGCCTTCACTGAAAAAACACCATATGATCCAAGAAGTCCATATAGTGCAAGCAAAGCGGCCGCTGATCATCTTGTGCGTGCTTATTTTCATACTTATGGAATCAAAATGACAATTTCCAATTGTAGTAACAATTATGGTCGTTATATGTTTCCTGAAAAAGTGTTACCACTTTTCATTGCCAACTTGATGGCAGACAAAAAAGTTCCGGTTTATGGTGATGGTTTTCAAATTCGTGATTGGATTCACACTCTTGATCATGCTCGTGGAGTTGATATGATTTTACAAAAAGGAAAAATAGGGGAGACATATTGTCTTGGTGGAAATAATGAATTAACTAATTTGAATTTAACAAAAACTTTGCTTCAAGTCATGGACAAAGACGAAAGTTATATTGAATTTGTCAAAGATAGACCTGGACACGATAGACGTTATGCTATTGATTTTACCAAAGCTAAAACAGAATTGGGTTGGGAGCCACAAATAAAATTTGAAGATGGTTTGACTGATATGGTAAAATGGTATCAAGATAATCAAGAATGGGTTAATCGTTGTCGTGATGGTTCTTACAAAGATTATTATGAAAAACAATATATTACTCGTTAATTTATAAAACTATGAAAATTCTAATAATTGGTAACGGTTATGTAGGTAATCGTTGCAAAAATGCTTGGAGTGAGGAAGCTATAATTGCTGACGGTCATATAAATAGTAAAGAAGATATTTTGGCACTTTTGGACAAACACAAACCAGATGCAGTTTTGAATGCAGCTGGTACAACAGGTAGTCCAAATGTTGATTGGTGTGAAACTCATCAACTTGAAACTATTGTTGGCAATACCAAATTACCAATTATTCTTGCTGAAGGTTGTCAAGAAAGAGGAGTGTATTTGTTACACATGGGTTCTGGTTGTATTTTTTATGGTGATTCACCACACGCCGACAAAAAATGGCGTGAAAGTGATATGGGTAATCCTACAGAAGTTACTTATTCTCGTACCAAATGGGCGGCTGATTTAGTTTTATCTACTTTGGATAATGTTGGTATTGCAAGAATTCGCATGCCAATTGATTGGATTCCTGCTACTAGAAATTTGATAGATAAAATTACTACTTATCCAAAAGTTATTGATGTAGAAAATAGTGTGACGATTCTTGATGATATGATAGATGTTTTTTATAAACTGATGGAGAAAAAAGCCAAAGGTATTTTTCATGTTACCAATCCTGGTACTTTGAAACATCGAGAGACCATTGCTCTTTATGAAGAACTAGTTGATCCAAATCATACCAATGAATGGATCAGTGGAGAAGATTTGGTCAAACAAGGTTTGGCTACCAAGACTAGATCAAATAATTTTTTAGCTTCAGAAAATCTTGAAAAAATCGGAATTCAGATGCGCGATGTGCACGTTGCTATTCGTGATACTATGGAGAAGTATGCCAAAGCTAAAAAAGAAGGAATGGAAAGAGAAAAGGGAGAAGTTTCGATGGTTTGTTAGATAAATAAATTTTAAATAATTCTATATGCCAGTAGAAAAACCGCTAATTGGTGTTAGTCAAAGAGAAAAAGAAGGACCTGATAAAAAGGTTTTAGATATGTATGATGTTGTTAGTAGAAGAGATACAATGGATACAAGAGATAAAAATGATTATGATGCAAAACGTTTGGAAATTAGAGAAATTATAATGGGTTTGGAAACTAGATATAATTTAGAAAAAATTTTAAAAACAAATGATTTTGTTTCTTTAGACCTAGAAGGCAAAATAAAATTTTTAGAAAATAAATTGATTGAGTTGAGACAGGAAAGAATGGATTTATTGAAAAATGAAGATTTAAAATTTAAATATATGGATTTGAGAAGTTGGTATGACGAAA
>JAQUAW010000002.1 GCA_028687045.1 Patescibacteria group bacterium | reverse complement strand
ATAGCGTAATTTAGCGATTATTTTGGGAAGTTCGTATAACAAATGTTAGCTGAAATATTAAAAATTCCTTTTCAGCCCTATCGAGCATTTAATCGTGGCAAATTTATTTTTTTATTTTTTATGCAATCAAACGAGCAAGAAAATATATATACCGGTGATGTGGATTATGCTAATACGCCAGATGATTCTGTGTGGGGGACGGAAGATGAGGCCACAGCTGATTTATTAAAAAAAACCAATATCGCTGGTAAGTGGCTCAATTTTTGCGCCGGTGACGGCAGGTTTAACAACCTGTTGTTGGAAAAAGCTAATGAAATAATTGCCGTTGATATTAACGAAAGTGCATTGCAAAAGATTGTTCGCATTACTCCAGACGCATTAAGGAAAAAGCTTACTATAAAAACGGCAAATGTTGTAAGGCCACTTCCTTTTGAGAATGATTTGTTTGATGGAATATTCTGTGTCGGCACCTTACATCTTTTTCCAAAACTTGTTTTTAAAGGTATATTGGATGAAATGGGAAGAGTATTAAAATCGGGCGGACGAATAATTATTGATTTCGCCACTGATATTAAAAGAACTTACCCAGACGGCAGTCTTTGGATCGTTAAAACCGAACCAAATTATACCCTTGAAGAAGCCATCGTTTTTTTGAAAGAAATGTTTAAAGATTATGAGGTAATTATCACCACAGACAAAGTTGAACCAGAAAAAGTTAAACTTAATGACAAGGAATATATATTTACTTCCAATTTTATACTTCTTAATGCGGTTAAAAAATAAAAAAAATAAATTTTTAATACATCAGCTAACACACAATATCCGCTAAGGCGGACGTCGAATATTGCGATACGTTAGGCGACATTATTTTGCCGACAACTAATAAACATATGCCAAAAAAACAAATCACCCCTTCTACACTCCACAAAATACCAGCTGATTTGAAAGAAACCTTAGCTTCCAATCCAGAAGTACTTGAAAAATGGAACAGCATCACTTCCCTCGCCCGAAACGAGTGGATATGTTGGGTTACCATTGTAAAAAAAGCAGAAACCAGAAAAGAACATTTAGAACGCTTGTGTACCGATCTTCTAGCCGGTAAACGTCGACCTTGCTGTTGGCCAGGTTGTCCTCATCGCCGACCAAGCGCCAAAAAATATTTTAAATAAGTAATACAAAAACAGCGTAACTAATTATTTTACAATAAACTAACAAAATATAAAAAAGAACATCTTCATAGCAAGTTATAAAAAATCAAAATTTCTCGTCCCGACTAGGTCGGGATTGAAAAGTCACTGTTTTTTTGATATGATTGTAATATGAATTTATAATTGTTTTAAATATTATGACACAAAAAAATACAATCCATTTCATTATAACTGGTGGTACCATAGATTCTTTTTATAATGGTGTAAAAGATACAGTAGACACTTTGAAAGAATCATCAATACCAGCCTATATAAAAAGCCTTAAACTTCACGAAAAAACAGAGTTTACAACCATTTGTATGAAAGATAGTAGAGCTTTGAAAAAAAGTGATCTTGCAAACGTATTGAAAGAAATTAAAAAAAGTCCTCACAAAAAATTTATTGTGACCCACGGAACCTATACCATGCCAGACACAGCACGCTATTTAGATGCAAATCTTGGTAAACATGATAAAATTATTATTTTTACAGGCAGTATGATTCCACTTCTTGGTTTTTCACCATCTGATGCTCCATTTAATCTAGGTTATTCTATTGCAAAAATTCATGAGCTAAAACCAGGTATTTATGTTTGTATGAATGGCAAAATATTCAATCCAGCAGAAGTAGTCAAACGTCTCTACGAAGGAAGATTCGTATCTGTTTTCAGCAAATAATTTTTTGTTCAAATAAATAATACAAAAACAACCGCTTTTTCTCACGGTTGTTTTTATGTTTTAATGTTTTTATGTTTTAATAGTCTCTAAGCTTCTTAATCACATCAAAATCTTTAATCTTATCAAGTGCTTTTGATTCAATCTGACGAATACGTTCACGAGTCACACCAAATTCTTTGCCCACTTCTTCCAAAGTATGAGTGACACCATCGTCTAGACCAAAACGCATTTCCAAGATTTTTTTCTCACGAGGAGAAAGATCTTTGACTGCCTCTTTGATATAATCTTTGAGAAGTTCCACACCAGCCGCTTGAGATGGACTGACACTTTTTACATCTTTGATAAAATCTGCCAAAGATGTGTCATCGTCATCATCGTCACCGACTGAAGTTTCAAGTGAAACAGTGTCTTGAGAAATTTTGATAATATGTTTTACTTTTTCTACTTCCTCACCCATTTCAGCGGCAATTTCTTCTGGAGTTGGATCACGACCCAAATCTTGAAGCAAATGACGAGAAACTTGTTGCAATCTGTTGATTGTCTCGACCATGTGAACAGGAATACGAATGGTACGAGAATGGTCAGCCAAAGCACGAGTGATAGCTTGTCTTATCCACCAAGTAGCATAAGTAGAAAATTTGTAACCTTTGCGATAATCAAATTTTTTCACCGCACGGAACAAACCAATATTTCCTTCTTGAATCAGATCAAGCATTGACAATGATTTACCCACGAATTTCTTAGCAATAGAAACAACTAGACGCAAGTTAGCTTCAATCATTTTTCGTTCAGCATTTTTATCCCCTCTTTCACGACGTTTGGCCAGACTGACTTCTTCATCAGCTGTAAGAAGTGGTACCTTACCAATTTCACGCAAATACATTTGGATAGAATCTTGAGAAATATTTCCCAAATCAAAAGACAAACCAGAAGCTACATCAGGCTGATCACCTTGAAGACCTGTCATGACATCGTCACGTTGATCATTGTAAGTCTTTCCCAACAAACCACCTTGTTGTACTTCTATAACAGAAACACTATTTTTGTCTACCAAATCTAAGAAAGATTCATAAACATCTAAGTATTGCTCAAGTCTAGAAAAAAGTATAAGGATTTCATGTTCTGTCAAAAATCCTCTTTCACGTCCTTTTTTCACAAGTTTAGAGATTTGATCTTCTGTAGGTATGTCAAAATTCTTGTCAAATTGTGATTTGTCAAGTTTGACGCTAGGTTTTTTAAGATGATCAGACGGTCGTCTCACATTTTGGTGAGTCGGTTTAAACGGTTTTGAACTTGTTTTTTTTGACTTAACTATTTGTGTATTTTTTGTAACCCGCTTAGTAGTATTTTTTCGGGTAATTGTATTTGCTTTGAAAACCTTAGCCTTAGCTGTGGTTTTTTTAGCTAATTTGGGAACTGTTTTTTTAACAGTTTTTTTGATGGTCGCAACAACCTTTTTACTTACTTTGGTTTTTGCTAATTTAATTGTACTCTTTTTGCCGCGTGGCATGGGATTTAAATTAGTTCTACTTAAAAAAGTAAGAACGGTAAATAATTTTCAATTTAAAAATTTTAAATTTTAAAACAATTTCAGAATTTCTTAATTTTAAATTCCTAAATTTCTAAATTCAAAACTATATTAGTTTCTGAAAATCTTGCATTAATTCATTCACCCTTTCAATATCACCCTTACTTTCCGCTTGAGACATCTCATTTTGAATTCTGTTTCTTTCTTGTTTAAGCCACTCTTCTCTAACAATTTTTGACAAATCTTGTAAATCTTTTTTACCTTCAACTCCTGTAAAGCCAAAAAAATCCTTCTCGCCTTGCATAAGAAGAACATCTACGATATTTTCTTGATTTTCAGTTGAAAAAATTTCTCTGACATGTGTGATGTCATTATTGTTGCTATTATACATGGTTTTTAGCTTTTCGTAAAGAGCAGAATATTTACCTGTGGATAGCGATAAATCTATTGAAAAAAGATTACTAATACCTTGTACATCCGCTGAAAAACGCAAATACAAAGATAAGAATCTTTCTACCAAACTTTCTAACCTGGTTGGTGGTAATGTTACTTCATGTTTATCTGTTTTTTCAGTCTTTGTCCTAATATCTGAAGACTTTTTTTCTTCATTTCTAATACGATCTAATTCCTTACGTAATACATCAATATCTGTTAAAAGACGATGACTAAGTTCTTGTAACCAATGATCCAATACTACTGGATAAGGTATGTGCTTAATTATATTTAATAATTCAAAAGATATATCTTGTTTGTCTTTAGGATTATGAATATCTTTTTTCAAAAAAGCCCTTTCAAAATACCAATCCATCACCTCATTGGCATTTTTGACAGCTTCAAACCAGACTTCTTTATTTTTTTTGATACACTCGTCTGGATCTTTGCCAGCACCTTCAGGAATTTGAATGATTTTTACATTGATACCTTGAGCAATCGCAAGTTCAATACCACGACGGGCCGCTTTTTCGCCAGCATTGTCTGCATCAAAAGCCATACTAATATTGTTGCTATATCTTTTCAAAAGTTTTATTTGTTCACTTGTCAAAGCTGTACCACTAGTAGCAACCACATTAGTCATACCAGCTTGATGACAAGCTATCACATCCATTTGTCCTTCAACAAGTACAACCAAATCTTTGACCTTAATCTCTTTTTTAGCTTTATTAAGAGCAAAAACAACACGAGATTTATCAAAAAGTGGAGTTTGTGGAGTATTGACATATTTGCCACCACTCTTCTCTGTCTCTACCAAAACACGCCCCGTAAAACCAACTACTCCATCGTGTACATCCCAAATCGGAAACATAATACGACCACGGAATCTGTCATAAAAACCTTGATAAGTTTGGGCATTGGCATTGTCACGTTTGATTGTCAAACCTGAAACAACAAGATCATCAATACTATGACCTTTTTTCAATAAATATTGTGTCAGCAAATCCCATTGTTCTGGTACAAAACCAATTTGCCAATTATCAATTGTTTCTTGAGTCAATCCCCTGTTTTGCAAATAATCACGGGCATCTTTTGAAGCTGGCATTTTTAATAAAAAATTATAGAAAAAATGAGCAGCATCTTTATTTATTTCTTTCAATCTATTTTTTTGACTTGTTTCTGCTTGATTTTGAAAAGTATTAGTCAATTGTACTCCAGCTTTGTCAGCCAAATATTTAAGAGCTTCTCGAAATTCCATACCTTCTATTTCTTGCACAAAAGTAAAGATGTCACCACCCTTGGCACAACCAAAACAATGCCAACTTTGTCGTTCGCGATTGACCATAAAGGATGGACTTTTTTCATGGTGAAAAGGACATAGTCCTTTGTGATTGATGCCAGCCGGTTTCAGCTGAACATATTCACCTATGAGGTCCACCACGTCTATTTTTTCTTTGATTAGGTTTATATCGGACATAGAACGTACAACACCCTGAACCGGCGAAGCACGGGAGGGGTCTTTCTTAAATTTAAACTTATTTAACTAACAAAACTCACAATTGATTCTAAATTCCGTCTAAACAAGTCACTTACAAACTAATCTTAAGCCATTTTGAGAGAAAAATCAAGTTTATTATCTCGACTAGAAAATTATGAATTTTTAAAGTATAATGATTATAATAAATATAATAAAAATTTATGGAACAAATACCAGGATTCAAAGGACTTATAGATCAACCAAAAATTACAATTCTAACAGAAGTAATGAGAGAAATTCCAGATAATAAGCTAGGATTTGATGTAAAAAAATTTTGTGGTGATCCTGATTTTGTAGAACCATTCATACAGGCCGTACCAGACAGAGAAAAACAAAAAAAATATTTAATAAATAGTTCAAAATATGAAAATGAAGAACAAGATTTTGATCCTAATTATGTTCTTTTCTTTAGAAGAACTTTACCTTCAAAGACACCTAAACCAGAAGAACGCTGGACATATCTTTATACCACTGTTCGTCACGGATTAAGAAGAGAAATACCAGAAGGGCCACATAGATTACACAGTATAATTTTATGTGAATCTTTAGGTAAGTTATTGATTTATGGTGAAAAAACTGAAGATAGCAATCCATTTACTGATGGGGAAAGGGTATTTGAATGTAGAAAATATGATCAAGAAGAATCTTTATGCAAATTTAAACCAACAAGAGAAAAAAAAGAACTAGCAGAATATTTAAAAAAAGAAGGTGCCTTATCTGAAGAAGAAACACTTGCCAAAGTTACGGAACATAAATCTAAAATTTAAAAACAAAAACAGCTTATAAATCTATAAGCTGTTTTTCATTAGTGTTATTAGTCTAAAATTCGTGTCATTCAAAAATTATTCAATCACTGTCCCCTTGAATTTCTTTCCTCCCAAAGCATTTTTTACTTCCTCCAAATTCGTCCCTTGTAAAATACTTACTTTTAGCTTCAGCTTCTCAGCAGCTTTACTTGCTACAGGATCAAAAGGTGCACTTTTGCCAGGTTGCCAAATATCCCCTACTATTTCTTTGCGAAATGTTTTCCAATCAATATTTTCAATTATTTTTGCATCAGGAAACTTTCTAGGATCTTTGTCATAAACATATTCAATATTTGATAAATTCAACATTTCCTTAGCACCATAAGTCTTAGCAAATAGAACAGCATCATAATCTGTACTGCATCCAGGTTTGTAGCCAGCAGCCACAATAATAGCTTTGTTAGTTTTTATTTTTTTTGTTGGATTAGTTACCACATCTTTGTAAGCTACTTCACCAAACATTAATCTTACAAAATTAGCATTGATAATCGTCGCTCCAATTCCCATCCAATCCAAATTTTCTTCTTTTATTTTAACAGTTTCTTGCAAAGCAGATTGATAAATCCGAGCCGTACTTCCTCCTCCAATAATCAAAATAAATTTTTGACCTTTCTTCACTTCAGCCAAAATCATCTGACGAAATTTTTTGAGAAAATTAATATCAAAACCAGTTTTTGGAATAACAATTGAACCACCGACTGAAATTATTTTTAGGTTATTTTTCATAAATTAAGCTAAACTCTCCCCTAGCCCCTCCCTTAAAAAGGGAGGGGAAACTAATAGTGAAGTTTTTTTATTTAAATTATATTTTTCAAAAGTAATAAAACCTTATTTATATTTTCTTCTATTTCTTCATTAGTAAATCTTATAATTTTGATCCCCATCTCTTTCAAAACATTCTCCCTCATATTGTCATAGTCTTTTTGAAATTCATGAACCTTACCATCAACTTCTATAATCAATTTTCTCTCGTGACAATAGAAATCTGCAATAAAATAATTTATTTTCTTATCAAAAATAAATTTTATAGGATACTGACGATAAAACTTCAAATTATAAAATCTTCGATTACGCAAACAATTCCACAATATACTTTCACACCTAGTCTGATTAATTCGCAATATCCTACATCTCTTTTTTATTTCTTGTAATTGCGAATCCATAACAAAAATTTTTTACACAATTTCCCCTCTCTTTACAAGAGAGGGGTTAGGGGTGAGTTGCACGAAGAATTAATTTTCTTTTTTAAGTAGTAAACTAACGGCAAAACTCAATATTGAAAATAAAATAGAAGCAAATAGTGCGGTACTAAAATTTTCTATACTAAAACCTTTGACAATACTAGAAGCAAACCAAAACATAAGAGCATTGATAACAAAAGTAAAAAGTCCCAGGGTCAAGATATTTACAGGCAAAGAAATTATAAAAATAATTGGTCTAATAAGTGCATTGACCAGACCCAAAACCAAAACTGTAATCAAAGCTGAATAAATTCCACCCAAAGCCATACCTGGTAAATAATTGGCAATGAGTAAAAGAGATCCTGCGTTGAGAAACCAACGTAAAAGTATTTTCATATTTTTTTGATTATTATTTATTCAATTATAACTCAAAAACATAATAGAATCAAATATAAGGAAGCCAGGGGTGTGTCATTGACAGCACCCCTCAAGATAAGACGTCTCAATCACCCCCACACATAGTGACTTTTCATTAACTTTTTCAAGTCCATGAAAAAACATCTAGAGTTTTCACATTGGGAGATGTGAAAAACACCAAGAATGTCTGAGACAATATAAGGTATATCAAATTATAAAAAAAAGTCAATAAAAAATTGACAACACAACTAATATATGGTTCATTTAATACATAAGACTAACCTTTTCTATCGACTCCGCCTCGTGAGAAGGGTAGGCTGTTGAAAAAAATCGTTAGTCTTTACTTACACAAAAGCGTTTGGTCTTGAGACTCTTTTCCTTCGGGAAAACTGAGACTCGACCAAACGCACCCACAATCTCTCAAAAAAGAGATTTTTTTGTTATATACAGCCAAATACTTGACAAATAAGCCAAAATGTGATTTATTATTTGTGCTGTGTACTTACTGAGCCGCCAGTATTAGGTTGACCACCTCCCCGGTCCCTTTTACTGGCGGCTCATTCTAACACACCAACGCGTGTGGTCTTGAGACTCGACCACACGCGCTCACAATCTCTCTCATACAAAAATACCTACAATAGGTTTTTTTTATTTACAAAAAACTAATCCTAGATTATAATTAAACAATCAAAAAAGAGACTGCCAAAGCCTTGTAAGCTCATCCGAGCTCGTTTAGAGCCTTGTAAGCCTCGTAAGCCTCGTAAGCCCTATGTTACACCTCTACAACACACTCACTCACAAAAACGAAGAATTCAAACCTATTACTGACAAAAAAGTTGGTCTCTATACTTGCGGTCCAACTGTTTATCATTATGCTCATATTGGTAATTTGCGTAGTTATATTTTTGAAGATATTTTGAAACGTGTTTTGCAATACAATGATTATGAAGTAAATCATGTCATGAATATTACTGATGTCGGACATCTGACAGATGATGGAGATAATGGCGAAGACAAAATGGAAAAAGGATCAAAACGCGAAGGCAAGACTGCTTGGGAAATTGCTGAATTCTATACACAAGCTTTTCAAAATGATCTAAAAAAACTAAATATTGAATCCCCTACCACTTGGTGCAAAGCAACAGACAATATTCCCGAACAAATTGAACTAGTACAAACTCTGATAGACAAAGGCTTTACTTACGAAACAAGTGATGGTATTTATTTTGATACTACAAAATTCCCTACTTATGGTGAAATGGCAAATTTACAAAATCAAGAATTAGAAGCTGGTTCAAGAGTAGAAATTGGTGAAAAGAAAAATCCTCATGATTTTGCTTTGTGGAAATGGAGTGAACGTAGTGAAGGACACCCGGAGGGTTTTCAACCTCAACAAAAAAGACAAATGGAATGGGAAGCTTTTGGTAGAATGGGTTTTCCAGGCTGGCATATAGAATGTAGTGCTATGAGTAGCAAATATTTAGGTCAACATTTTGATATTCACTGTGGTGGAATAGATCATATACCAGTACATCACACCAATGAAATTGCCCAATCAGAAGCTGCTTTTGGTGAACATCCTTGGGTCAATTATTGGATGCACAATGAATTCATTGTACTCAAAAATAATGAAAAAATGTCAAAATCTGGAGATAATTTTGTGACATTAGATACTCTTATAGCAAAAGGCATTGATCCACTCGCCTATCGTTTTTTCTTACTTCAAACTAACTATCGCAAGCAACTAGGCTTTTCTTTTGAAGCTCTTGAAGCAGCTCAGAACGGTTTAGAAAATTTGAAAAGCAAAATTTTGAAATTGAAAAATGAAAGCAAAAAAATTGATACTACAAAATTACAAGAAAAATTCTTAGAAAAAATAAACAATGATTTGGATACGCCAGGTGCTGTAGCCTTGATATTTGATACTTTGAAAAACGAAGAAATTGATTATGAAACTATTTTGCAATTTGACAAAGTATTAGGATTAGACTTAGATAAAGTTGAAGAAAAAAAAGTTGAAGTTTCAGATGATATTCAAAAACTTCTAAATGAACGTCAACAAGCTCGTGAAAACAAAAATTGGTCAGAAAGTGACAGACTTCGTGATGTTATAAAAGCCTTAGGTTATACACTTGAGGATACTGCTGAGGGACAAAAAGTGGATAAAATCTAAAGTTAATCACAAGTTATACAAAAGAGCTGTTTTATTAATAGCTCTTTTTTGTTTTTTTTGCTATAATATCTACATAAAAAAAATTAGGAAATTTATATATGGCGCCAGACAACAAAAAAAATTCTTTAGAAGAAAAAAATTTCAAACCAAACTTCTTAAATAACACACAAGAATCTCAAAATAATATTTCAAGTCAGGAAACACAACCTGACTATGTTGGTTTTCAACCAGAGACTACAAAAACGGAAATAAACGAACAAATACCTGAACAAAAAAATATAGAACAAGCAAAACAAAATCCAGAAACTCATGTAGAAATAGAACAAAACCTAGATACCAGAATTCAAACTTTAAAAAAGAAACTAAAACAAAGTAAAAAGAAAAATACCCAAATTCCTATTGTTAAAGATGAAATGACTTTACGTATTGAAAAAGTCATGGAAGATGGCCTTGAAGATGCTTACAAAGAACTAACTCCTCTACAACAACAAGAATTCAAAATAAAAGGAGAACAAACTGCTTGGAAAATACGCCAAGTTCTCAAAAAAACTCATGTAAAAATAAAAGAAGTTTTTAAACTACTTTTTGAATGGTTGAGATTACTACCAGGTGTCAACAAATTTTTCTTAGAACAAGAAGCTAAGATAAAAGCTGACAAAATAATAAGTATCAAAAAAATTAATAATAATTAATAAAAAATCAAAGATTAATTATGTACGCATTAATCCTACAATTTTTGGTAACTGATAATACCAGTATAAATAGTAGTAATAATTTTTATAATGACTCTTTTCTACTAACTTTGGTAATTATCTTAAGCTCTATATTTCTTATTATCGGCATTTTTTTTATTATACGTTCTTTTACAAAGACAATCTACAAAATACATTATACTTTTGAAAATACATTACTTCACATTATAGTACCAAAAGAAAAAAGAAGTGAAGGATCTCAAAATTCAGCTCAGGAAGACAGACTAGAACAAATAAAAGAAGAAATAGGTATCACAGAAACTATTTTTTCAACTATAGCCAGTCAAAAAGCCCAAAAAGGAATCTTGCGTTGGTTCAAAGGACGTAGTGACCATTTTTCTTTTGAAATAGTGGTACACAACAATTTGATAAATTTTTATGTATCAGTACCTATAAAATTGAAATCTTTTTTGGAACAACAAATAAATGCACAATATCCTTATGCACATATCGAAGAAATAACTGATTATAATATTTTTTCTGAAAAAAGTACTATTATAGGTGGTTATCTTATAGGAGACAATGCCCCATCTTTCCCTATAAAAACATACAAAAAAATGGATTCTGACCCAATGTCAGCTGTTTTAAATGTCTTAGCTAGAATTCACGAACAAAACAGTTCTGCCAGTATTCAATTTATTTTAAGATCAGCTAGAAAAAGTTGGCGCAAAAAAGGTATATACATTGTCCGTGAAGTAAAAAAAGGTAAAAAATTTGAAGATGTAATGGGACAAAATAATTTTAAAAATTTTTTTCAATTTGTGGGTAAAGGTGTTAGTGAACAAATATCAGCCAAAACCGACAAAACACTAGAAAATAGATATCAAGCTTCTGGAATGGAAGAAGAAATGATGAAAGGTATTGAAGAAAAACTATCCAAAGGTGGCATGAATGTTACTATTAGAATTATTAGTAGCTCTGACAATCAAGAACTCGCAAAAATGAATTTAGATAATATCATAGGTTCATTTGGACAATACAATCTTTATCGTTATGGCAATTCTTTTAAAGCACAAATACCAAGAAATCAAAAAAATATTATCAAAGATTTTATTCATCGTTCTTTCAACGATAATAAACAAGTTCTTCTCAATACTGAAGAAATGGCTAGTCTTTGGCACTTACCTCTTCATTCTACAGAAACACCAAATATCAAATGGCTAGGCGCCAGAAAAGCACCTCCTCCACCAAATTTACCAAAAGAAGGTATTCTCATGGGTCATATACCATATAGAGGCAATGATTATCAAGTTCGCCTAAAAGATGCTGACAGACGTAGACATCTTTATGTTGTTGGTAAATCTGGTAGTGGTAAATCTGTTTTGATTGAAAACATGGCAGTACAAGACATTATAGATGGTAAAGGTGTTGCTGTTGTCGATCCTCATGGTGACTTTGCTGAATATGTCTTATCTCATATACCAAAGGAACGTGCTGATGATGTAGTTGTTTTCAATCCTTCCGATTTTGAATATCCAATCGGCCTCAACATGCTGGAAGCTCGTACTGAAGATGAAAAAGATTTCGTAGTTCAAGAAATGATTAGTATTTTCTACAAACTATTCCCACCAGAAATGATTGGTCCAATGTTCGAGCATCAAATGCGTAATGTCATGTTAACACTCATGGCTGATATCGAAAATCCTGGAACAATTATTGACATTCCTCGCATGTTTACTGATGATGATTATGTCAAAATATATTTGAAAAAATTGAAAGATCCAGTAGTTCGTGCTTTTTGGGAAAAAGAAATGGCCAAGACAAGTGATTTTCACAAATCAGAAATGCTTGGTTATCTTATTTCCAAAGTTGGACGTTTCGTCGAAAATGACATGATGCGCAACATCATGGGTCAACAAAAATCTGGCTTCAATGTTCGTGATATAATGGACAAACAAAAAATATTGATAGTGAATCTTGCCAAAGGTAAGACTGGTGAAATCAATGCCAAACTAATAGGTTTGATAATCGTCTCCAAATTACAGATGGCTGCCATGGGTCGAGCTGACTTACCAGAAAGTGAACGTAAAGATTTCTATCTATACATCGATGAGTTTCAAAACTTTATTACTGATTCTATCGCTACAATCTTGTCTGAGGCCCGTAAATATCGTCTAGACTTGATTATTGCTCATCAATACCTAAATCAGCTTGTAGACGACAAAGGAAAGGCTGAGATCAAAGATGCAGTACTTGGTAACGTCGGTAGTATGTGTCTATATCGTATAGGTCCTGACGACGCGGATATCCTAGCCAAAGAAATGGCCCCAGTTTTCGGACCTTATGACTTGATGAATGTAGAAAAATTCACAGCCAACACCAAGATAATCATTGATAATGAACCAACAAAACCTTTCAATATGTCCATCTATCCACCAAAAGATGGCAACCTAAAAATGGCTGAAGCTATCAAACAACTTTCTCGTCTCAAATATGGTCGCGAAAGAAGTATAGCTGAAGCAGAAATCATGGAAAGAACAAAACTAGATCAAGGTGTAAGTGAAAGTAAAGACGATATGATAGAAGCTACACTATAAAATTTCAAATTACAAAATCCAAACAAATAACAAAAATAAATAACAAAAAGAAAGTTTATAAAATATAAAGACTTTTGACTTTATAAACTTTACGAACTTTCGACTAAAACAAACCTATGGACCAATTTTCCAATATCATGACAACCCACATGTCTGATCTTTTTGATGATAACTCAATCACAAAAATAAATAACCTTACACCTGTAAGACCAATTGTACAAGAAGATGATATCTTTGGAGAACATCAAGAAGAACTAAAAGCAACTGAAAAAAATCTTGATATAGAAAATATAAAAATTTCCTTAAACAGTCTAAAAAAACAAATTGATGATATTTTGTCTTTATTTGAAGAAAATATCATATCAAAAAAAATTACATTATCATCCCCTATTTCAGTATCAAAACCTCTTGTTTTTGATACAATGTTTATTGATACCAATACAGAATCCCCTGACAATTTTTTAGAAGGAGTTTTCAATGGTGAAAAAATGATTGGAAGTGATAGCAAAGAATACGTTGTTCCACCAAATTATGCTAGCAAATCCAAATTAGTAGAAGGTGATATCATGAAACTTACTTTTGCACCAAATGGACGCTTTATCTACAAACAAATAGGTCCTATTTCTCGTAAGAGAATCATTGGCATTTTATCATTTGATGAAGAAAGACAACTATGGAATGTCCTTCATGAAAATAAAAAATACAAAGTTCTAACAGCTTCTGTCACTTTTTACAAAGGCAAACCAAATGATGAAGCCGTAGTACTTATCCCACAAGAAAATGATTGTGATTGGTGTGCTATGGAAAACGTTATTAGCAAATAAAACAATGAAACTCAATCAGATTACCTTTACTAGATTTATCGCCGCTATATCTATAGTGATTTTTCATTATGGCAAAGATGTTTTTCCTTTCAATTTTTCTTCATTATTATCTTTTTTCAAACAAGCTGATATAGGTGTTAGCTACTTCTTTTTATTGTCTGGTTTTATCATGATAATAGCTTACAGCAAAGAAAAAGAAATCAATGTATTACATTATTACCAAAAAAGATTAGCCCGTATTTACCCTATTTATTTTTTAGCAATAATGGCTACATTTGTATATTTTGTTTTTATAGACAAATATATCAATTGGCCTTCTTTATTCATTTCACTACTTCTATTGCAAGCCTGGCTACCAGGACACGCTACAGAGCTCAATGCAGCTGCTTGGACACTGGTTATAGAGTTATTCTTTTACTCAATATTCCCATTACTTTATAACAAAATATATCAAAAAGTTAACTACAAAAAACTAATCTTACCAATTATAGCCTTATGGTTAGTTAGTCAGATATTTTTAAACTGGTTTTTGTATTCAAAATTTTATACAGGCTTTCCTTCAAATAGTCATGAATTTATTTTTTATTTCCCCTTACTCCACTTGAACGAATTTCTACTTGGCAACTTGGCAGGTTTATGGTTTGTAAAAAAATTAATAAATAAACAAAAAAATTATGACTTTTATATCTTAATTTTAACCATAGTACTTTATCTAGCTATTCTTTATCCTTTTAATCTCAATTATCACAATGGACTACTTGCTATAATATTTATACCACTTATTTTACTTATTTCGTTGACGACTGGCCTGATAAAAAAAATATTTAATCACAAAAGCCTTATTTTCTTAGGTGATATTAGCTATGGTATTTATATTCTTCAAATTCCTATTTTTTTATTTACCCGAAAAATAATGTCTCATTTTGCTATAAATAATAGCACTCTAAACTTTTATATTCCCTTGTTTGTCTTACTCATCTTATCTGGTCTAAGTTACCACTATCTAGAAACTCCACTCCGTAAATATATCAGCAATTTAAAACTAAAAAGTACCAGAAACAACTCCAATCCCGAAATACTTTAAAAAATAGACAAAAATAAAAGACACCCACTACTGGATGTCTTTTTATTTTAAATGTTTAAGCTACTTTTTTATCTGGATCAGTAATATGTGGTGAAACAAGTTTTGTCATTTCAAACATAGTTACTTCTTTTTTACCAAACAAAGGCATTAACAAATCATCAGCGAAGATGTTTCTTTTGTTAGCAGGATTTTGAAGATTTTTTTCTTTGATATATTCCCAAAGTTTTTTTACAACTTGTGAACGAGGCATTGGACCAGGTCCGACCACTGCTTCCAATTCTGGAGAAAGGTTAAGTGGTTTAAGCAATGCTGGGTTTACTTTCCTAGGCATAATATTTATGTTAATAATAAATTACTTAATTACGTAGTACATTATAACACTTCCCTTCTAAGGAAGCAAGTCCCCGATTAAAAAAAATTTACAGCAGACAAAAAATAAGCTATAATAGACTAACTAAAAAAATAAATAATCCACACCAAAATAACCAAAAGCACCTATGGCTTTATACCACAAATACAGACCACAGACCTTCTCAGAGGTAATAGATCAAGAACATATTATAAAAACTTTGATCAACCAAATAACAACTGACAAAGTCTCTCATGCCTACCTTTTTACAGGACCTCGCGGTGTTGGCAAAACGACAACAGCCCGTATTTTAGCCAAATCTTTGAACTGTAAAGACAAAAAAGAGTTCACAGCCGAACCTTGTAACAATTGCCAATCTTGTCAGGAAATAACCAACTCTACCTCTATTGATGTTATTGAAATAGATGCTGCTAGTCATACAGGCGTAGACAATGTTAGACAAAATATTATAGAGAATTCTCAATTCAAACCAACTACCTCAAAACTCAAGATTTTCATCATAGATGAGGTGCATATGTTGTCCACAGCTGCTTTCAACGCCTTGCTAAAAACACTTGAAGAACCTCCTAATTATGTAGTCTTCATATTGGCAACTACTGACCCTCAAAAATTGCCAGCTACGATAATCTCTCGTTGCCAACGATATACTTTTAGTAAAGTACCATCAAAAGAGATGTCTCAAAGTCTAAAAAACATTGCCGAAAAAGAAGGTGTAAAAATTGAAGAAAATGTTTTACTTCGAGTAGCCAGAAAAAGTGAAGGTTGCTTACGTGATGGTATTAGTTTGCTTGAGCAACTAATGGCTAGTGGAGCAAAAAAAATAACAGAAGAAATAGCTTCTTTAGTTTTACCAAGCGCCAGTATTGAACTACAATTAGAGTTCGCAAAATATCTAGCTAACAAACAACAAAAAGAAGCTTTGAACTTTTTGAACAAACTAGATAATGAAGGTTTGAATATTATCTACTTTTCTCATGATTTTATAGAATTTTTGAGAGTTCTCATGATTGCTGGAGTTGATATGGACTTAGCAGAACATGAATTAGACCTAAACAAAGAAAATAAAGAAAAAATTCAAGAATTGAAAACACTACTATCAGAAATTGAAATTATAAAACTTTTAGATTTAGCTATAAAAAGAGATAGTGAAGTAAAAAATTCTGTACTACCACAATTACCTTTGGAAATGCTGGCAATAGAATGGTGTAACCAAGATAATAAAACAACTACCAAAGATGAAAGTCTTGTTCAAGTAAAAAATGAAAATAAACAAGTTGAACCTAAGAAAATAGAATTAGTAGTAGAAAATACTATACAACAAACAGAAACTATTGAACCTAAAAAAGAAGAAAATATAGAAATAATGACAGAAACTGTTACTGAAACAAAAAAAGAAATAATAGAACCTGTTTTAAATACACATGTAAATAATGCACCCGTCAGCAAAGAACAAGTAGAAAATAATTGGTCAAATGTTATAAAAGCCTTAGAAATAGAAGCTCCTTCTATGACTTTTATATTAAAAATGGCCAAAATACAAAACGTACAAAACAATGTTATAACATTATCTGTAGAATATTCTTTTCACAAAGAAAAATTATCAGAAAATGTTACCAAACAAAAAATAGAAAATATTTTTAATACTATTTTGGGTAGCCAAGTACGTCTAGAAATAACAGAAGTTACTGGCGAAAAAAAAATAGAAGAAAACAATAATCAACTAAACAATCTAGCTACTGCTTTAGGTGGACAAATACTAAACTAAATAATTATGAAAAAAACAATATTCTCTACTATTGCCATAGCTTTGTTTTTCCTTATGGCAAACACAGCTCTAGCAGAAACCAATCTAGAAGTTCCTTTCACAACACAAAGTCCTTACAAAGAATGGATACCACCTTGGGATAATGCTTGCGAAGAAACAAGTATCACCATGATCAATGCTTTTTATCACAATTATCCAGAAAGAAATATAGTTGCTGAAGATGCCGCCCCTACAATATTAAAAATAGTAGACATAGAAGACAAATACTTTGGCTTCAACGAAGATACCAACTCAAATCAAAATGCTTACCTTATAGATAATTATTTTTCTTGGGAAACCACAATAGTGAAAAACCCAACAATAGAACAAATAAAACATGAAATAGATGTTGGTCATCCTGTCATAATACCAGTATATCTACCCTATTTACCAAACCCTTACTATAGTACAAAAAGTCTGGACTACCATGTCCTAGTGATAAGTGGTTATGATGATGAAACCCAAGAATTTATTACTCAGGACCCAGGAACACGTCGTGGTCTTGACTTACATTATTCTTATGATAGTATAATGTATGCCATGCATGATTTCTTACCAGATAACAAAACTCCAGAAGGAGAACAAATGGTTATATTTACCAGTCCAAATTTGGTAAATTCCAAAAATATTGATATTGATGGAGATGGATTGAACAAAGAACAAGAAGTTAAATACGGTACTATGCTAGACTCAAAAGACAGTGATGGGGATGGACGTATGGATGGTGCAGAAGTAAAAAATGGTTATTCCCCTACTACATCTGAAGAAAAACTCATAGAAGGAATATTGGTAAAGGGAGATGATAATAATCCAGTAATCTATCTGATAGAAAATGGACAAAAAAGGGCTATTAGTTCAGAAAAAGTATTTTTAGGTCATGGCTGGAAATGGTCTGATATAAAAACTATTAATTCAATTTTCTTAGAAGAGCAAATAGCAACAGGTTTGGTATTAAATTCTTAAAAACAAAGCTAATAAATATTTAAACACTGATTTGAGAAAACATTCATAAATTATCTAATTGCCAACGTAAAACTAACTCACATTCATATACTACAAGTATTATAAAACCAGTCGTATATAGATGTAAGCCAATTTTACGTCATTCGGGACTCGTCTAATGGTAGGACTTCAGGTTCTGGTCCTGAGTATTGGGGTTCGAATCCCTAGTCCCGAACTACAAAATTAACTTTTTATGCCATATATTTTATATGCCGAAAGTTAACATAACGTAAATATACTAATAATTAAACAAATTAATTATGTCTGAATTTACAAAACATACTGCGATAGATCAAGAAAGACCAATCCCTGCTGAAACCGAGGCTAATACCTTACTATCTAATAGATTAAAAAAAGACTTGAAATTAGATGAAAAAGAAATAGCAAAATTTTGGAGTAATTATATATTTATACAACGCAGTATCATAGAAATACTAACAGAAGGAATGGATACTAATGAAGCAAACTCTCTAGCTGCAAATTTTGCTAAAAATGAGGCAACAATATTTACTACACTTTTGACAGAAATAGACACACCAGACCTATATATTTTTTTATGTTTTAAAACAGAATCTGCAGATAAAAAAACAAGGTTAATTAATAAACTTTTAAAAGGAATAAGACCTTTTCACAAATCTACTGACAAAAGATTAAAAGTAAAAACAAAACGTCCAAAATAATTGGACGTTTTTTATTTGATTTGAATTTAGTTATCGTTTTATTTCAAAATACCAATTTGTAAACCATTCAACATACTCATCGGATTACTTTGTCCACCATGTTGATTAGTGAAAGCTGAAGTGCCATCAACTCCACAAAGTGACATAATAGCCGCTTTTCCACCAGGATGTTGAGTCAAAGCAGGAGTAAGATCATATACTTTACCACTTACAGTTGTCCAACATTTTTGAGCACTATTACCAGCTTTTACTTCTGCCATAGTGTAAGATTTTACAGTTGGAGTAGTAGGAGTGGCTGGATTAGTTGGTGTAGTTGGTTTTGGAGTAACAGGTGCTGGTGTTACTTTAGTAGGTGTTTTATCATCATCTTCACCATCTTCATCTTCAAATTCGTTATCTTCATCTTCGTCTTCACTTTCCATTTTTTCTGATGATTTCTTTTCTGCTGTTTTTATTTCTTCTTTTGTAGAATCATCTAGGTCAATTTTTTCTGTATTTGTTACATTTTGCTCTCCCCTTTCATCTTCCAACAATTCATTGTCCATGACGATTTTTTCCAGATCTTCCTTATCACTATTACTTAATTTACCTACTTCTTCACAACCAGCACCAACTAATAAAAAAATTAGTGCCAAAAAAAATAAATTCTTTTTCATATAACATTAGTTAATTTGCCCTAAATTAGGCTTTAATAAATTAGACTTATATTATACCAAAAAGATATAAATTAGCAAGACCTTGAAAAAAAAGCTAAAATAAGGTAAGATGATCTCGTCAGCCTGAACTTAATCCAGGATTAATGAACTTTATGAACTTAGACAAATTAAAAGAAGTTTTAAAAGGTGAACCAAGCTTTCGTTACAAACAAGCTTGGCAAGCTGTTTTTGTTGATTTAATAGAAGATTGGGATGAAAATACCACTTTACCAAAAGCTATTCGCGATAGACTAAAAGAAGAATGTCCTCTTGAAATTAAGTCTACTGCTTTTGATTCCAATAAAACTGATACTACCAAGGCACTTATTTTGCTTGAAGATGGTTCTCAAATTGAGACCGTCCTTATGATGCACAAAGACGGTCGTAATACTGTCTGTGTTTCTTCACAAGTGGGTTGTCCCGTTGGTTGTGTTTTTTGTGCCACAGGTACTCTAGGTCTTGGTCGTAATTTGACTGTTAGTGAAATTGTTTTACAAGTCTTATTCTTTGGTAGATACTTGAAAAAAAATTACAAAGAAAATACTCGCATTACCAATATTGTCTACATGGGTATGGGTGAACCATTTATGAACTATGACAATGTCATGGCTTCTATCAAATTATTAAATGACAAAGATGCCTTCAATATTGGTGCCAGACATATTTCTGTTTCTACAAGTGGCGTCGTAACCGGTATCAAAAAATTTGCCAAAGAACCACTGCAACTAAATCTTGCTATTTCCCTGCATGCTCCAAATGATGCACTACGCTCAGAATTGATGCCTATCAACAAACGTTTTGGTATTGAAAAAGTAATGGCTGCTGTCGAAGAATACAAAAATGATAGAGGTCGCCAAATTATGTTTGAATATCTTATGATGGATGGCATCAATGACAAAGAAGAACATGCTAGACAATTGATACGCTTACTTGGAGAAGATACTTCACTTTATATGGTCAATCTAATCCGCTACAATCCAACTGGAAAATTCAAACCATCTCTAACACAAAATATCAAAAAATTCAAAAATATTTTAATGCGCGCAGGTATCAAAGTTTCTGAACGTTTCGCTTTTGGTCAGGATATCAATGCAGCTTGTGGACAATTAGCTTTGAAAAATAAAAAACAATAAAACACTGATTACATTGATTTAAAAAAGATTACACAGATTAAAAAACGTAAACCTTGTAAGGTTTACGTTTTTTTGTAATTCAGTGTAATCCAATATAATCTGTGTAATCAGTGTTTTATTCCAATTCTCTATATACTTTGAGAGTATAAGTTTTATTGAATTCAGGAGCATCTGGTATTTCTACTACTACTTTTATATTATTTTCACCATAATCAAGAGTTACATATTTAGAAGTAGTTTGAGTACCATCGATAATCACTCTAGCTTTACTATTTTTAGCTTTAGCTGTTACTAAGAATCTTTCAACATCTACGTCTGCACTAATAAAGTAGATACTATGTTTTGAATCAAAAGCTGGAGAAAAACCACCAACAAAGTTCGTTTTCAAAGAAGCTAAATCATTGTCACCTAATTTTGGATATTGATAACGTTTTACGGCTATTTCGTAATATGTAGTAACACCATTTTGTGATACTGATCTAATAGTTACTTTGCTATCACCATAATTTAGTGAGATACTAGCAGTTCCTTTATAACCACTAGATAACTTTTTATCATTTACATAAATATTAGTAAGAGTATCTTCAGCTAAAATATTTAGATT
The DNA here is from genome assembly GCA_028687045.1 of Patescibacteria group bacterium. GTDB lineage: Bacteria > Patescibacteriota > Patescibacteriia > Magasanikbacterales > UBA922 > UBA1557. Next base: position 38,837 of record JAQUAW010000002.1, on the reverse strand, counting down.
CAAAACACTTTCATCATACTGAGCTACCAAATCATATTTTCTAGTTTCAGCTTTAAAACCTGGTGTAAAATTATCACGCAAGTTTTCAGAGATACTTCTAATATAATTATTTTCATTTGGACCTTCACGTAATACTTCCAAAATATAAACATTTTCTGTACCATTTTGATTGACTACTTTGATAGTATAATTATTTGTACCAATATCCAAAGCAAGATTTATACTAGCATAAGTAGCTACAGGAGTACCATTTACATAAACATACAAGTCAGTATCTGTTGCCAAAGGTTTAAGACTAAAAGAAGTTTCTGTAAATTTAGCATTGATAAAATAACTATTTTTAGAACTATTGAACGATGGTTGTAACCCTGCACTAAGATTCTCAGTAAGAGATCTCAAAAGTGGTTCAAGCTCAACAGCAGCTACCATACCATTCGAAACTTTGGAAGCTATAATACCTCTATTTCTAAGTTCAGCATCAATACTAGTACTCAAAGCTGCTGCGTAAGTCTTAGAAAATTTAGTACTGATATTCAAATCACTACCAAATTTATAATCATTGAAATCTTTACTTGGCAATATCAAAATATTTTTGTACCAATCACTACCATAATAAGTTTGAGCTGTTTTTTCATCAGAGATCCATCTAAGAGTTGCACCAGAATCTACTAAATATACTTTAGTACTGTTAGAAAATTTTACCAATTGTTTGACAGGTTCAACAGTAACATTGTATTTAGCAGTTCTGTAAAAATTGAAATCAGCAAGAGAAACATTTTTTACTCCAGAAAAATCACTATACCAACTTCTAAAAGTAGCTTCATCAGGAATTTTGTATTTATAAGAATCTGAACCTACATAATAGATATCAGCTTTATTAGCTACTTTGATAAGAGTACCGACTGGATAAGAAGCAGCCGCTACCATACCTGGCTTCATAAAAACAGACAGAAGCACATATAGAATATAAGTTGTAGTAATAAGTAAATATTTTTTCATAAAATATGTAGATATTTGTTATGAATAATAAAATAGTATAACACAAAAAAGCAGTTTTGTCAAGAGTAAAAAGGACTTTCTTAGCTAATATTAGCCAATAGTTCTATCTAAAACAAACACTGATTACACTGATTTTTAAAAGATTACACAGATTAAAAGAAGACACATAAGTGTCTTCTTTTTTTATCTCAGTGTAATCCAATATAATCAGTGCAATCAGTGTCCTACTCTAATCCGCAAACTATTAACCACGACTGACACACTACTCAGACTCATAGCCAAAGCCGCAATCATCGGATTGAGTAATCCTAGAGCTGCCAAAGGAATAGCCACAACATTGTAGAAAAAAGCAAAAAACAAGTTTTGTTTGATAGTCGCAAAAGTCTTTTTGGAGAGTGTAATAGCTTCATAGACTTTGACGGGATTACTGTTGGTTAGGACGATATTTCCTGTTTCTAGGGCAATATCACTACCACCACCCATTGCCAGCCCCAAATCGGCTTGTGCGAGCGCAGGCGCATCGTTGATACCGTCACCGACAAACGCCACGACTTTGTTTTGAGCTTGTAACTTCTTCACTTCCTCTGCCTTATTTTGTGGCAAGACTTCAGCTACGAATTTGTTGATTCCCAGTTCCTTGGCAATAGCCTGCGCAGTTTTGCGATGATCACCTGTGATCATATAGACTTCTATATTTTTGTCTTGCAATTTCTGTACCGCTTCTTTGGCAGTACCGCGCAAAATATCAGCTACAGCAATGACAGCCAAGATTTCGTTCTTGTCAAAAAGATAAATTGGTGTTTTACCTTTTTCTGCATAATTTTCAAAAATTTCTTCAGCGTCTTTATTTATTTTTATTTTTTCCTCAGCAACAAATTTGGTGTTGCCCAAAAATATTTCTTGATTATTTATTACACCTTTTATTCCTCTACCTTTTACTGTTTGAACTTTTTTAGCTTCGGGAATAGTCAAACTTTTTTCTGTAGCAAATTTAGCAAAAGCCAAAGCAAGTGAATGTTCACTTTGTTTTTCAAGAGCACAAGCCAAAATCATGGCTTCTTTTTTTTCTAAATTATTTTGGATAATATGAATATTGGTAATCTCTGGTTTGCCTTGTGTCAGAGTACCAGTCTTATCAAACATCACTACTTGAATTTTGTGAGCTATTTCTAGACTCTCAGAATCTTTGATCAAAATTCCTTTTTCTGCACCCTTACCACTACCGACCATAATAGCTGTCGGAGTTGCAAGACCCAAAGCACAAGGACAAGCAATGACAAGCACAGCTACAGCATTGATAATACTCGCTTCAAAACCATAACCCAAAGCAAAATACCAAATTGCAAAAGTAACTAAAGCAATCACAATCACACTTGGCACGAAAATACTGGAAACTTTGTCCACCAACTTTTGCATTGGAGCTTTGCTACTTTGAGCTTGCTCTACCAATTTTATAATTTTGGAAAGCATAGTTTCACTGGCAATTTTAGTTACTTGTATTTTGATAACGCCAGTGCCATTGATAGTCGCAGCGAAAACTTGGTCTCCGATATTTTTTTCCACAGCTACACTTTCACCTGTCAGCATTGATTCATCAATAGAAGTACTACCTTCAATAATCTTAGCATCAAGTGGAATCTTCTCCCCTGCTTTGACAAGCAAGATATCGCCAACTTGCAAATCTTCGACAGCAACTTCTTTTTCTTTATTATTTTCTAGCAGACGAGCTTTCTTCACACCAAGCGCAAAAAGTTTTTTTATAGCTTCTGATGCTCGTCCTTTGCTTTTGATTTCCAAATATTTGCCAAGCAAAATCAAAGTCACAATGACAGCAGCAGTCTCGAAATATAAGTGACCATCAATAAACATCGCATACACACTATAAAAAAAAGCTGACAAAGTTCCAACAGACACAAGTGTATCCATGTTGGCTTGAAAATGTCTTAGTTGACTTAGCATACCACGATGAAACTGAAAACCAATCACAAAGACAACCACAAATGACAAAACAAGAGAAACCCAAGTGAACCACATCGCCATATCAAAAAACATTGCCACGAGCATCGGCAAAGTGAAAATAAGTGACCAAACAAATTTTTGAAAACTTTTTTTAGTATTATTTTTTGTTTTATCTTTGGCGTCAGCAATCATGACTTTGTAATCCCCTGCACTCTCTACAGCTTTGGCAACATCTTCATCTTTGACTTGCTTTTCATCATACTCAAGATAGGCTTGGGCTAAAGCATAATTAACACTAGCACTTTTCATACCAGGCTGTTTTTGCAAACTACGTTCAATACTGACCGCACATGAGGCGCAGTGCATACCGGAAATTGAGAGGTTTTCTTTCTTCATAAAGCTTTGTTAAAGAATTTTAAATTTACTTAACGATTTCCTCCCTTATTAGGGGAGGCTAGGAGGGGTCTTTAGCAAGATAAAACGTTTAGCTCAAAGATAGACCCCCTCTAACTCCCCCTACTAGGGGGAGAACCAAGTCAGGACTATTCCACAATAAAACGTCCTCGCACCATTCCCATCCAACAACTAAAATTCAAAGTTCCTTTTTCTGTAGCTGTGAATTCTACAACATTTAGACCTGTGTTTAATTTTTTCTTAATATTCAAATCTGGAATTACAATTTCGCTAGTACAACCAGACACTTGTTTACCATCTATTTCCCAACGCACTGGCACACCGGCTTTTATTTTGATCACATCTGGATTGTAACCACTATATTCCACCGCCATTTTGACCACTTGTACACCTTCTGAATTTACGACAGATACTGCAGAATTACTTTGTGCAGTTGTATTTTTCAAAAAATCAGTCAAACCAATACCACGAACAGCTAATCCCGATGACAAAGTATAAAAAGCAAAGATAAAAATAATGAAACCAATAACTTTTTGAAGTACTACATTTTTCTTACTACTAGCTTTACTACTCGCCATCCCAATACTAAATAATAAAGGACTAGTTCCAAGAGCAAAAATAGCCAAAGTCAAACCACCGACCCAAAAGTTGCCCGAACTGACAGCAAAAAGTTGCATACTTTGAGTGAAACCACAAGGCAAAAAGAAAGTAAAAGCTCCCAAAAGAATTGGCGCCATAGAATGCTCAGAATCTTTCAATTTGTTCCAAACGCCCATACTCTTTTTTGGCATGTGAATTCCTAGAGTTGTCATTGAAGGCAAAAATCCCAAAATATTTAAGGCCAGCCAAAAAAGCACAAGAGCAATCAAAATAGTGAAGATACTAAGTACACTTGTTGAAAATTGGACGAAGTTACCAAGAATTCCTAGCAATCCACCCAACAAGAAAAATCCACCAATACGTCCAGCGTGAAAAAGTAAATGTGGTTTGGCATTTTTGCTAAACTTATTTTCTACAGTTTTGTATTTGGCACCAAAAGACATGACCACAGCTCCGACAACAGCCAGACAAGTAGACATTGAAGCCACAATACCGATGAGAAAAGCAGCACCATAACCAATATTTTTGGAATCAATTTTGATCCAATCAAAAACTCCGATCCAAGAAAAGTATTTATAAACTAGATAAATACAAAAAACAATAAAAAGAGACCAAGCCCACTGAGCTCCGGTGGCTTTTGTTTTTTTCTGTTTGTTTTTTTCAATCGGATTTTCGGAAGCTTCATAACCAAGCTTTTCAATCGTCTTTATTATTTCTTGGCTATCCGGCTTTTCGTTTGAAAAATAGACTTGCGCGATTTGAGTCTTGTGTGAGACTTCTACTTTCTCAACGTTTGGTATTTTTTTTACATCTTCAGAAATTAGATGCTCACATGACACACAAGTCATACCACTTATATATATTTTTTTGTATTGGGACATAAGAGTTTATATCATCCCGAGTCGAGAATACGACGAGGGATCTTTCTTAAGATTATACTTATTTAACAAATTATTTTAGACGAAATAAACGTCTAAAATAATAATCAAAATTAATTACTATTTCTGTGACAACTTCGTAACTCTAATAATCTCCTGAATCTTTTCTTCTTGTTTAGCTTCGTCGTTACTCACAATCGCATTTTTGAAACAAGATTTCAAATGACCTTCCAAAAGTAAATTATTGGCAGATTTTAAGAGTCCTATTACTGCCAAATTTTGTTGCATAATATCTACACAATATTTATTTTCTTCCAACATTTTCATAATTTTACCAAGTGAGGTATAAGCTTTTTTGGCATTGAGCAAAGCTTTTTGTTTGTTTGGACTTAAATTTGTTTGCATATATCTTATTTTAATTATAAATAACCTACACCATAGGTACAGGTCTATTATACACAAAAAAATATTATTGTACAATAGCTGTGTATAAGTACTTCTCTACTTCAGGAAAACAAGCTATACTAAAGATATAAAAATATCAAATTATGCAAAATATTATTACCCTAAAAAATAAAGAAATAAACCTAGCTGAACTTCACGTAATGGGTGTTTTGAATATCACACCAGATTCTTTTTATGATGGTGGCAAAAATACTGACCAAGAAACCATAATTAAAAAAGTCCAAACAATGATGGATGATGGCGCAACTTTTGTAGATATCGGAGGCTATTCCTCTCGTCCAGGTGCTGACTATGTGAGCGAAGAAGAAGAATTAAACAGAGTTATTCCTGTTATCAATTTACTAGTTAGCAAATTTCCAGACATTATTATTTCCATTGATACTTTTCATAGTAATGTAGCCCGACAAGCTATCCAAGCTGGTGCTAGTATTATCAACGATATTTCTGCTGGCAACATGGACGAAAAAATGTTTACAACTGTCGCTGACTTGCAAGTACCATATATCATGATGCATATGCAAGGTACACCACAAACCATGCAAGACAACCCAAGTTATGAAAATATTTGTGAAGAGGAATTACAATTTTTTACAGAAAAAATAAACAAGCTCCAAAAACTTGGTGTAAAAAATATTATCATTGATCCTGGTTTTGGTTTTGGCAAGACTGTAGAACACAATTATGAACTTTTGAATAATTTGCAAATCTTTCAAAAATTTGGACTACCTGTATTAGTTGGCTTCTCCCGAAAATCAATGATAAACAAAGTAATTAACACGACTCCAGAGCAAGCCTTAAACGGCACGACCGTACTAAATACTTTGGGACTAACAAAAGATGCTCAAATCTTACGAGTGCACGATGTCAAAGAAGCCAAAGAAGTAATAACACTTTATAAAAAAATGATTTCAGTGCAATAAATTAAATTATTTAGAGATTTCCTCCCCTATTAGGGGAGGCTAGGTGGGGTCTGGAGCAAGATAAAACGTTTTGCTCAAAGATGGACCCCCTCTAACTCCCCCTAGTAGGGGGAGAATAAAAAGAAATATATGAAAAAATCAATCATCATCTTCAGCGGTTTACTAATCTTGGGAATTGGTTTGTTTGCACTGTGTGAATACTTCTGGCAAAAAAATAACAACTCCCCTGCTCCAATAATCATCGGCGGTGACAAGGACGACAATGGTTGTCTAGTCGGTGCTGGTTATAGTTGGTGTACAAGCAACGAAAAATGTCAAAGAATGTGGGAAGAATATTGTCCTGAGTTCGCAGATGCTTTCAAGATAGAAAATTTCGACGACTGTGTCTCAGCTGGCAACCCAGTCATGGAAAGTTATCCACGTCAGTGCAATACCAAAGATGGACAACACTTCACTGAAGAAATCGGCAACGAACTGAGTCTACAAGACAAAATAATTCTAGACAATCCTCGACCAAACCAAATAATCACTAGTCCTCTCACTATCACCGGTAAAGCTCGTGGTACTTGGTTTTTCGAAGCAAGTTTCCCTGTCGTCTTGACTGATTGGGATGGAATCATCATCGCGCAAGGTATTGCTACAGCCAAGAGTGACTGGATGACTGAAGATTTCGTACCCTTTGAAGCGACACTGACTTTCCAAACACCGACCTACAAAAATAATGGTAGTCTAATACTCAAGAAAGATAATCCATCTGGCTTGCCTGAGTATGATGAAGCGCTAGAGATACCAGTGTTGTTTGATATAAAATAATGTCCACATAAAGACTTGATTTCAAGTCTTTATTGTGATATTATGTTTTCTGTGAAGCTAAGGCTTAAACATTCGGGGATCGTCTAATGGTAGGACTTCAGGTTTTGATCCTGACTATTGGGGTTCGAATCCCTATCCCCGAACGAAGAAAAAAACAGCTAAATTAGCTGTTTTTGTTATTATAATGTGAATAACTTTTAGTTTTATTTTCAGTTTTTTTAAAAATATCTATTTTTTATATATTTGCGATAATTACAATAAAGGGGTAGTATAAATATAATATATAATTTATTAAAAATGAATGATAAATAATTTATTAAAAAAAATAAAAAAAGATTTACCTAACATGCCAGATCAAGTAATTAAAGACTGGCTATTACCTTTTGCAAAAGAAAAAGGTTGGCCGCCTAAACACGAAACTTTAGGTCCTATTTTAATGTACAAATCAATTGATTGGTGGAATAAAATAAAATGGAAAAAACAAAAAGTTTTATTTGACGAAATAAAACTTTCAACCTTATATAAAAATAATATTATTAATATGGTAAACTATTACAAAAATAAAGAAGATGGGCAAACAAAAAATGGATATCAAAGAATTATAAATATAATTAAATATATAAAAAAATATAATTCTTTACCAAAACCAGTGATTTTAATTACAACAAAAAATGGATACGATATACTAGATGGTAACCATCGTTTAACAGCCTGCACAATATTACAAGAAGAAAATGTCATTAATAAATTTGTTATTAATACATTTATAGGTAAACCACAAAAGATAACTGAAAAAAATTTCCAAGAAGATTCATTTTATTGGGATAAATAATTTAAAAAATATGAAAAACAAACAATAAAATATATTCACACAATGAATTACTCCGTGGCAAAGCCACGAGAAATTGATTGATTAATTGATTAATTATGTCTTTATTAAACAAAATTCTTCCAAATGACGCAACAAAAACACTTTTAGAATCTTTAGAAAAAGAAACAAAAAATTTTATAACTTATGAAACGAATGAAGCCTATGAATATTCATTCAATTTTATAAAAAAATATGTTAAAGAAACAATATATAGAGATCCAAATGAAAATGAAAAGGCTTTTAAAAAACTAGGAGCAAAAAAAATAATCTACAGGTTAATTGTAGACATGAGTTCTGAATTATTAGCTAGTGGTAGATATCATGTATATTCAGGAATAATCGAGAAAGAAAGCCAAGGTGATTATTTTTATAAAATTTTTGAAAAAGCATTATCAGAACTAACAAGTATTGGTGGACTTACAGAAAAAGAATCAATCGACTACAAAAAAGACGTTGATCATGAAATTTCAATAATGGGATAAAAAATATCCACAGAAATAACTATCAATATTGACAAAACACCAAAAAAAAGTTATATTAATAATGTCATAAGTTCTATGGGGAGCTTAATATAAGTAAGTGTACTCTAAGTGCACCGAACCATAGACAGACATAAATCACCCTGAGGGGTGATTTTAAATTTGTCCAAATTTTGCATATGGAAATCTAATCCTATGCCTATAATTAGAATCATTTATATTATAAAGATGTACTTTGTTATAATTATATTTTGCAAAAATAGCATTTACAACAACATCTACCAACTGTACTCCTTTAGAGTTTTTTGAATCCATCAAAACCACTTCAATATTATGATTGAAATTCCATTTAGTTCTAGCTTCTATTAGAATATGATCTCTTAAAGAATTCAAAGATTTGACTTTTATAGTATGATTATCTAATATAACTTTTACAGGTTCTTGATAATTCTTGACAATTTTTTTTACAAGTTGAGTGACTAAATAGTTATAACAAATATTTTTTTCTTTAAAAAGTTCTGGATTAAGATGTACTTTATCTGTAACAATATAATCAAGCCGAAAACAAGCAAGATTATTTAGACTTTGTAATATATCTTGTTTAATAGGTAAATCTAATTTACTAGCATGTAATTCATTTATTTTATTAGGTAAACAATGTTTTACATATAACTTTCTATATAAATTTTTAAGTTTTTTCCAATTTTTCTCTGTCTCAATCACTAAAGCACCTATCACAAAATATCTTTGTCTTTTTATATTATTCAAAGCACCAGATTCGTCTAAATATATTACAATCATAATTTTATTTATAAATTCAATAATATTATACTTCAATAAATTGTATATTTCAATTATTTCATAATACAATAGTCTAACTAACAAGTTTTATGATATAATAAAGCAACCTAAAATCTAAACCAAAACATATCAAAAGAACAACAAAACAAACAAAACCAGAAGAATCATCAAATTTCAAAACTTTTTTCAAGAAAGCCACCAGAAAACGACGTGAAAGCCAGAAGTTTGCAAATATTGAAGCCCCAAACGATTTTGACTTAAACAAAGAAAAAAGAGAAATAATCGACCTGCTGGAAAATAGCGATAGAAACATCTTCCTGACTGGCAAAGCCGGCACAGGTAAATCTCACTTCCTCAAACACTTCCGCGCGACAACTAAGAAAAATGTCGTGGTTTTGGCTTTCACCGGCGTCGCCGCTATCAATGTCCAAGGCCAGACTATCCACTCTTTCTTCCGCTTTCACCCTCAAACCACTCTTGATAGTATCCGTCGCCTACACAACGACGAAGACAATATTTACCAAAAAATAGATATCATTATCATTGACGAAATATCTATGGTCCGCGCCGACCTGCTCGACCTCGTCGACAAATTCATGCGCCTCAACGGCAGACGTGGGGACTTGCCTTTTGGTGGTGTACAGATTTTTGCAATTGGCGATTTGTTTCAGCTACCACCTATTGTCACTTCCGAAGAAGAAATGTTTTTCAAAATAAATTATGAAAGTCCTTATTTCTTTGATTCCCGAGTATTTGCTGAAGCCAATTTTGTCAAAAAAGAATTGACCAAAATGTATAGACAAGATAGCAAAAAACAAAACACTTTTATCAAAGCTCTGGATAATATTCGCACTTGTACTTTCAACCAAAAAGATGTCGAACTAATCAATTCCCGCTTCGTGCCAAATTACAAAAAACCAGACAAAGAATTTGTTTTGTCTCTCGTCCCAACCAACAGCACAGCCGACGCTATCAATAGAACAGAAATGACGAAACTAAAAGACAAACCAGTGACTTACGAAGGTAGTATTTCGGGAGAATTCAGAGAAAAAGATTTGCCAACTGACAAAAGTCTTACTTTGAAAGTCGGCTCTCAAGTCATGCTTCTAAACAACGATCCACTCAGTCGCTGGGTCAATGGCGATATTGTAAAAATTATCAAAACTGACAAAGATTCAGTGCGTGTACTTTTTGACGACAACACTTTTGAAGATATCAACCCTTTTACTCGCGATTCTATCCGCTTTGTCTTTGACAAAGAAAGTGGTAAAATTCAACCAGAAGTCGCAGGCAGTTTCACTCAGCTTCCCATAAAACTTTCTTGGGCAGTGACTATTCACAAAGGCCAAGGCAAGACTTTTGATAAGGTTCATATTGACTTTGGTTATGGTACCTTTGTCCACGGTCAAGCTTATGTCGCGCTCAGTCGCTGTCGTACGCTCGAAGGCATGACACTCACGACTCCCCTACTTGCTAAGTACATTTTTATAGATGAGAGAGTGAAAAAGTTTATGGATTTGAATAAGTAAAATAAAAAACTTGACATATATATTATAAATAGCATAATAAAGACATTATTCAAATAACAAACACTATGCCAAAAAATATCCCAAAAAAAACTCTTTATCTACTTACTTCACTAGACGGCAAAATATCTAGTGGTGATACTGACAGTCGCGACTTTGATCAAGATTTACCAAAAATAAAAGGTATCAAAGAAGGATTGTATCAATATTATGAACTTGAAAAAACTACAGACATCAATTCTTTCAATACTGGACGAGTAATGGCAAAAATTGGTGTGAATACTAGGAAAGATGCCAAACAAAAAATATCTTGTAATTTCATAATCGTAGACAACAAACCACATTTGAATACACAAGGTGTAATTTACTTAACCAACTGGGTGAAAAAATTATATTTAGTTACCACCAACAAAAATCATCCAGCTTTCAAAATGAAAAATATTGAAAATCTAGAAATAATCTACCAAGCAAAAAAGATAAACCTGGAAAATCTTTTTGTAGAACTAAAAGAAAAATATGGAATGAAAAGAATCACTATCCAATCTGGTGGTGAGATGAATGCCGAACTAATTCGAAATGGTTTGATAGACAGAGTTTCTATCGTTGTCGCACCTTGTTTAGTTGGTGGTAGAAACACTTCTACATTAGTCAATGGAGCATCTCTCAAAACAGACAAAGACTTGCAAAATATCAAAGCTCTGAATTTGCAAAAAGTAAATAAACTAAAAAATTCTTATTTACAATTGATTTATAAAGTTGTGAATTAAAAATAAAAAAATGTTATGATACAGTTCATAAAATTTTTCAAAAATCCTTACAAAAAAATTCACTACAAATTCCTTGGCTGGAAAAATGAAGAAACAAAAAAACAATTTCACAATAGCGTTTCTTTTTGGGGACAAGAAGTCATGACTGGTCGACAACTCCCCCGCTCACCAGAAGGTGTTATGCTTATAGACGACAAAGAAGACAAAAATGGGACAATACTTAATTCTAAAATTACTATAAATTATTTACCTGAATATATAGACACAGCGACTATTGATAAATTCATGGATGAATCTGATATATTGGTAGAAAAAATTGATTAAAATACACATTAAAAAAATGTGCTATACTAACTAAGTTATTATTAACTAAAATATAATATGGGAATAGATAAACCAGGACCAGAACCTACAGAAGAGCCAACTAATGATAAATTAAAAGAAGCAAAAATAGATACGGAAGGAATACCTAACTATACAGAAAAACAAGCTAGAGAACTTGTTGAACAGGCTGAAACAAGACATGCTGTTGTGATACCAGAAACAAAAAGAGATTGCGAACCAGAAGTTGCCGAACTTGAAACAATGTTTGCTGAATTTGAATCAAAACACAATCTTACAGAATTATTAGCAATTGACGTGATGGGTCCAAAAGGCACACCAATACGTGAACAAAGAACTCTTGCCCATAGAGATAGAACAGTTATATTTACCAAAATGAAAAAGCTAAAAAATGAAACTGATATTTCTGAAGGCAAAATGGCAGAATTCATAGCTAAGTATGACATAATCAATATGGCAGTAGGGGCAATAGTAGGAGATGTAAATATAGGTAAACTAGACCATAGTCATAGAGAAGTTACACTTTAAAAAAATATGCCAAAAATAAAAGCAATTGGTTTTGATTGGAGTGGTGTAGTATTTTTTCATCCTACAAAATACAATAAAATGGTTCCTGAATTTCTAAATATTTCCAAAGAAAAATTTTCTGATTCTTATTACCAACACAACCACCTTATAAATACAAAGCATACAGACCCAAAAGAATTTTGGACCATAGTGTTTACAGATTTGGGACATGAATCAAGAGTAGATGAATTCATAGAAGCCCTAAACAATTTACCAAAAGGAAAATATAATGAGAAAATACTCCTCCTACTTACTTTGCTAAAATCAAAAAATTATAAGTTAGGTCTATTTAGTAATCACACTGCCGCTGGTGCCAAAGAAGCTAGAGAATTTGGTGTAGATGATCTATTTGATGTCACTCTTTTTTCTGCCGAAGTCGGTGTGATGAAATCTCATCCCGAAGCTTACCTTTTACTGGCCGAAAAACTAGGTGTAGATATTTCCGAAATGATTTATATAGATGATACTCCACACAATTTGGACAAGGCCCACGAAATAGGTTTTGAACCAATTCTCTATACTGACATGGAAAGTCTTTTACAAAGATTACAAGAACTTGATATTTTGACAGCAAGTGAAATAGAAAAATTATAATAAAAAAAGACTCACTATTTTCAAGTGAGTCTTTTTTGTTTTAACAACTATACTTTTTTATCTCTAGCAGCTTTTTCTCCTGCTTTTTTACCTATATTAAAAAAATTTTTATATTTTTCTAATTTCTCCTTTGCTTTTTTTTCTTTTTCTTTGTTTTTCTTTGTTTCCTCACTATCAAAATCTCCATCGACGGCAAATAGGCTCATATGATTGGTGGTTAAGAATAAATATGTAAAATATTACATTATTTTGACATTAAATTTATTTGTGAAGCCAAAAATTTGTAAGCGCCATCTACTTCACTAGTTTTATCTGTTATACCTGGTAGTCTATTTACTTCCATTAAATATGGTCTACCATTATTTTTGTTAATAATAATATCAGCTCTAGACCAAATCAAACCCAATTTTTTACTAGCTTTGATTGCAATATCTTTTATTTTTTGAGGTATTTTTGATTTATCTACAAAGACTTCTGTTGCACCATGAATAGCGTGATTTAGAAATTCTCCTTCTTGGTGATAACTCTTTTCTCCAGAAACTACTACCCCATTAGCAACCATTATACCCCAATCATAATCATTGGGAATATACTGTTGCAAAATATATTTACGATGTTTGGGAAACAATTCCATTTTAGACAACAATTCTTTTTGACTATTTATCTTCATAGAATTTGTACCTCTTGAACCTCTAATATCTTTCACTATCAAAGGATAACCAATAATACTTTTTATTTGTGCCAAACTTTTTGACAAAACACTACTATCCACAAACAAAGTGTCTGGTGCAGAAATATTGTTTAAAGAAAATATCATATGATCAGTCAACTTAGAAGTCCCCTTTTCAACAAAAGTACTTGGTACATTTTTTTCATCCAAATAAAGTTGAATAGCATAAGCCAAATCACGAGAAGTCCAAGAAGAAGATAACCAAACCAAAGAAAAATTTTTCAAATCAATATCATTGTGTGTAACTAAAATTTTGTTTTTTTTAAAAACAATTTTGATATTTTTCAAAGTACCTTTTGTCAATTCTATTGGAAAAGAAAATCTGTTTATCACCTGTTGCATATTTTTTACAGAAGGTAATACCAATAGTTTGAAGTTTTTTTTCATCATAGCAATTTCAATTAAAAATAACGCATTCTCAAAAACCAAAGGCTATACTTATACTATACAGCAAATAGACAAAAAATGGAACCTACAAATAAAAAACCTCGCTTTTTACAGACGAGGCTTTTTAGAAAATATTTACTTTTTCTTTTTTGTTGCTACTTTTTTCTTAGCAACTTTTTTTTCTGTTTTTTCTTTTTTTGGTTTTTCTTCTTTTACTGTTTTTTCAGTAAAATCAACTTCTTTTTTTGCTTTAGAAATTTTCTTGTCTGCTGTAGGTTCTTCTACTGCTTTAGCAGTTTTGCCACCTAATAATTCCATAAGTTTGTCAACTTTAGAATTTAGCATATTTATTTTTTCCAAAAGTTCTGGAGAACCTGAGCCAGATGATTTTCTATCATTGCCTCTATCTCCACCTTTGCCAAAACATTTATCACAAAATATTTCTTTACCAGGTGTAGGTCTAAAAGGTACTTGACAATTACCACCACACTTATCGCAAACAGCGTCGTGCATTTGTCTATCGTCAAAACTTACACGATCACGTCTTTCTGGTCTATCGCCACCAAATTCTCTACGTTTTGGAGCGAAATCGCCTTGTTGTTTACCAAAACAATTGCTACAGAATACTGGTCTACTACCAGTTGGCTTAAATGGCACTTCGCAATCATTGCCACATTCTTCACAAACAGCGGGGTGCATAGTTGGTCTATCACCATCTCTACCACCACCAAAACCACCTCTACTTTGAGGTCTACCGCCACCAAAACCTCCACGACTAAAACCACCACTTGGTCTCTTGCCGTCACGATTAAAACTTCCCATATAAAATGTTCCAATTACTTAAACGTAATTTGTCCCTTACTATAGCAGAATTTTGAGTGTTTGTCAAGGTACAAGAGGAATGTGGAACGAGAAATGGGGAATGAAACATCTTTAAATGGCTAATTGTAAGCAATACATGAGTCAAAAGTTCTTAAAGTCTATAAAGTCGAAAGTCTTTTTTTAAAAATATATTGTATTACAAAACAAAAAAGGCCTTTTGAGCCTTTCAAGCATTTCTAGCATTTCCAGCCTTTTAGTACCTTCCCAAATCCAAATCTTGATCAAATTTAATTTTCTCAACAAAGTCAGGCATATGACTAATAAGGATGACAGTACCTTGATAATTGTTTATAGCTTCCGCAATAACTGGAATATGACGGAAATTGATATGATTGGTAGGTTCGTCCAAAACTAGTAAACCAGGTTGAAGTAAAACCAATCTAGCAAAAGACAAAAGACCTTTTTGACCTTCTGACAAGTGAGAAATTTTGAGCCCCATAGTTTCGCCAGAAAGTAAAAACCCTGCAGCTACAGCTCGCATCTGTTCAGTAGTAGTCCCCTCTTGCACTACACTTTTGAGAGAATCAAAAACAGTCTGCTCATAATCCAACGTAGCAAAATCTTGACTGTAATAACCAAGACGAGTGCCTGGCATGATAGTCACACCTTCGTTACTACCATTGACTAAAGTTCGAAGCAAAGTACTTTTTCCCACTCCGTTTGGCCCGGCGATAAGTAGTCTATCTCTTTGACGCAAAACGATATCTACTTCTTTGACAATAGGTTCATGATTTTTGATAACTTTTATAGATTTGATTGTCACCACGTCACCGATAATTCCTTGTGCAGGAATTTCAAATTCTCTGATAGTCTTATCTTCACGACGAACTTCGACTTTGTTTTCTTCAAATTCTTCTATTTCTTCACGCAATTTACTGGCTAATTTACGCATCTTACCACCTTTGTTGGAAAAGAAGTTTACTTTGTCTTTGTTGTCTTGAATTTGTTTTTTCAATTGAGCATTTTTCTTGATTTCTCTATCTATTCTATTTTGAATTTCGTCAACTACTGAATAATAGTCACCCACATAAGTCTCAACTTTTTTGGTAAAGACATCAAGATAAATCACGCCTTCAGTAAAGCAATTAAGAAAATCAGCATCATGAGAAATCACAATCACAGTCTTATCATACATCACCAAAAATTGGATAAGATGGTCAATTCCATCTTTATCTAAATTGTTAGTAGGTTCATCCAAAAGCAAAATATCTGGATTTTGGATAAGAGCGTAAGCCAGTAATATTCTAGCTTGTTGTCCACCAGACAAATCTCCTACTTTGCGATCAATCGGTACTGTCAGATTGACAGCGTCCATTACCTTACTTATTTGACTTTTGATATTACCTGGAACTTCATGAAAGGCTTTGCCAAAATAATCTTCAATAGTCAAAACCAAATCACTCTTGGCAATCATCTGTTCAGCAGTACCCACACTAGCTTCATTGGTCAAAAAAACATTGCCAGAGTTTGCTTTGCTTTCACCTTTTATTAACTTGAAAAGGGTACTTTTGCCAGCGCCATTTTGGCCCATTAAAGTAAGTTTTGCACCTTTACGCACAGAAAAACTAACCTCTTCCAAAACAGGTTTTCTTTCTGCATATTCAAAACAGACATTGTCAAAACGTAGGATTACTTCTTCGGCCATAATAATTTTATAAAAAAATTTAAGTCAACTGCCATATAATCTCATATTTTAGGGCTTTTGTCAATAATTTATATTGACCTAATAGACTCTAGAGGTGTACAATAACATTATTAATTATTAAATTTTCCGTCCAAAACGGAATAAACTTAATTTTATGCTCAAAGAATACACAGATTATTTCAAAGATAATCCAAAAGGCTTGTGGTTCAAACGTAAACTCTTTGGTTGGGGTTGGACACCTGTCAAATGGCAAGGTTGGTTGGTTATTCTAGTTTTTGTAGGTTTTATTATCTGGACAGGTAAAAGGCTAAGTCCAACTGCTACTATTGAAGAGCTTGATTGGTTTTTTGCCAAAATAGCCGTTGCTGTTTTTTTACTTATGTTCATTGCTTACAAAAAAGGCGAAAAACCACGTTGGCAATGGGGGCTTCCAAAGAAAGATGATGATAACAAAAATCAATAAATTGTAATAAAAAAATATAAAAAAGTTAAGCACACAATACTATTGATATTTTAGCTATTTTATGATAAAGTGCTGATAATTAATTCATTTAAATAATAACTAATATCTATGAAAAAGATCATATCTTTAGGAAGTGTTTTGGCAACTGTCGTGTTGCTCGGAGCGGGCTGTAATATCAATATAAACGAAACACCTACAACACCTCCAGCGACAAACAACAATGTACCAGTTTCTGAGACAACAACTAACACAGCGACTGAAAACACTAACAATACTACAGTTGTGGAAACAACAACAGTAGAAACAACGACACAAACAAATAGTATAACTTACACTAATCCAGAATTCCACTTTAGTCTAACTCTTCCAGCAACTTGGACAGGTTATACTACTAAAACAACTGAAAATACAGAAGGTGGTAAAACAGTATGGTTTGGTTTTGCTGGTTGGGATGAGATGTTTACTATAAGTATTCATCCAACAGAAGTGAATCCTCATCCAAATATGAGATATTTTGGTACTGACGGACAAGTTTATTATTATGGTGGACAATCTCAATATATCAAAATAGAATCTCTTGATGCTAGATGGCGTGAAATTAGTACAATTATGGACAGCTTCACAGTAGCAAATTTGACAAACGGAACTGAAAATTGGAAAGTCTATGCCAACACTGATTATAATTTTCAAATAAAATATCCAACAACTTACAAAGCTGTTTATGATAATTATGGTTGGAAAAATGCAGTAGTTCTTTTCCTAGAAGATGCGCCAGGCGCACAATCTTATAGTGCATCTGTAAGTATTTGGAATACTTTGGAAGAATATACAAATGAAACAAATTACAATGCAATGGCTTACAGCTACTACAAAGTTGGTGAAAAATATGTAGTACTAAGCTATTTCTCATCTGAAGATGGTTCAGAATGGCAAAAGGTTGCTGAAAGTTTCAAAAAAACTAACTAGTAACATTTTCATAAAAAATCACCGCTAACACGGTGATTTTTTTATATAGTAAAAAAGTAAAAATTATTCTATAATAGAATCCTATGGATATCTTAAATAATTTAGTACCAACACTAAGCAATTTACATCTCTGGGGATATTGGATTGCCCTATTTTTTGCTTTGTTTGAAACTACTATTGGAGTAGGTCTTTTTATTCCAGGATCCACAGCAATATTACTCATAGCTGCTACGACTAGCCAAACACACCTCGAACCTGGTGACCTTATTTTTTTTACAACTTTAGGTGCTATTATAGGAGATAACATAAATTATTATTTAGGACGAAAATTTGGTAACAAAATATTCGCCAAAGGTTTTTGGTTTATAAAAGAAAGTCATATTACAAAAGCAAAAACATTTATAGAAGTTCACGGTTCAAAAAGTATTTTTCTAGCAAGATTCATTCCAAGTATGAAAGAATTCGCACCATTTATAGCAGGTACTCTAAAAATGAAAAGATTGCAATTTACAATCTGGAATATACTTGGTGCAATTGGCTGGAGCATACTTTTGGTTTTGCCTGCTTACTTTTTTGGTCAATCATTACCAAATATTGAAAAATGGATTTTCCGTACAGAATTTTTTTTACTAATTCTTATTTTAACCTATTTTTCTTATCATCTAATAAAATATCTTTTTTTTCACAAAAAAATTTAAATAAAAAATCACCGCTAACACGGTGATTTTTTATTTTTCTAAATCTTATGAACTTTTGGCTATTGGCTATTGGCTATTGGCTATGGGCTAATTTATCTCCAAAATTTCATAATCCACATTTTTATCTTTCAATTTCAAATTCACTTTATCACCAACTTTTTTTCCCAAAAGTAATTGGGCAATTGGTGAATTGTGAGAAATAACACCTTTGTCTGGATCGCTTTCAGATGAACCTAATATTTCATATTTTTTTTCTTTACCATTTACTCTTACAAGTACAATACTACCCAAATCCACAAAATGCTTGTTACCTTCGTTATTTATAACAATAGCACTGCGCAATTGTTTTTCTGTTTTACTAATAGCACTGTTCAAGCCACGCAATTTACCTTTGGCAAGCTGATATTCTACATTTTCCGAAAAATCACCCAACTCTGCCAATCTGCTGACTTCTGATGCCAAAAAAGGACGCTGTTTCAATAATCTATCCAAATCTTTTTGCAAAGACAAAAACTTATCTTGACTTAGATAAGGGTCATTTGGTTGAAGCGCATATTTGCCTGGCTTGCGGTAAGGTGTTTGCATAGTAAGTTAAAAGATAATATAATAGATTATATCTAAAAACTTACTTTAATACAAATATAATATGACTGACGTAATAAGACAACATCCAGAATTACAAATACAACATGAACTAATGCAAGCATATGCAAATTTATTAAAAGAAGGTACACCAGAAACCAGCCACGTTCCATTTATACAAGAATTAAAAGCAAGAAAGTTCACACCTGAAGAAGCAGGCCTCTTCGCTAAAGTAAAAATAATGATAATCTTGGCAGAAAGAAATAATGGTTTTGGTTATTTGAGTTCATCTGCTGAATATGATAGGAAAACTGAACAAAAAACAGCGAGTCTTATAGCAAATTTTTTTCAAGAACGAGGAGAGATAAAACAAGAAAAAACTACTCCTATTTTTGTAACTATTGATGATTTTTATAAATTAATGCCCGATTTAAAACCTTCTTTTGTAGCAAAAGCAAGAATTGTAGATTCTATTGCATCATTACAAAAACCAAATGAAGCTTGTACTCTAATTTTAACAGGTTTTACAGATTCTAAAATATTTACAGAAGAAACATTGGAACAAGTCCCCACACAAGAACAAGCAGGATTGTACACTAAAAAAGAGACGGAATTTGGTAAAAATTTATTGAAATTTGCGGAAAAATTATTACCAAAAATAATTTCAGCAAAAAATGGAAATTTAAATGAAGTATTAAATTTTTTAACAGACAATGCAACATTCACAGAACAAGACGCTAAACTTCTTTTGGCAACAGCTTTATTACTACAAGATATACATCAATGGCAAGACCTATGGTATGAAAGAATGACAAATAAAGCAGTTTTTTATATAGTTGCACCACAACCTTTTCATGATGCTATGAATAGATTGAATATGAATTGGGGGCATGGACTAACTGATTATGATAACAGAGCTTCTATTACTTTTGGAGCTCATAATACATCGCCATTAGAAAAAATTGATGATGAAGAACAAGTGGCAGGAAATAAACTCAAAAAAGGTCTAGAAATGCAAGAATTTGAAAGAAGAATCGCACCTATTTTAAATAGATTTTTGGAAACCGCATAAAAAAACAAATATTATAAAAAACACACTTTCATAATGACAGTGTGTTTTCATATTTTCATAAATCACCCACAATTGCCCATCTCCCCAAAATATAGTAAAATACAATAGTTATAAAACTGAATTTGCTTAATAAATATAGTGTGCTCACCAAAAAACTAGAACAATACTTCAATTTCAAATCTTTTCGACCTGGTCAAGAAGAAATAGTCCAAGCTATTGTAAATGGACAAGATGTCATAGCCCTCATGCCTACTGGTGGTGGCAAATCTTTGTGTTACCAACTTCCTGCTTTGGCTAGTCAAAAAATGACAATCGTAATCTCCCCTCTTATTGCTCTGATGAAAGATCAAGTAGATAGTCTAAAAGCACGGGGACTCAATGCTGTACTTATCAACAGTTCATTGGATTTGCAAGAAATAAAAAGCTATCTAAAAGAAATTGCCGATGGCAAAACACATATTGTTTATCTAGCACCAGAAGGACTAAATAACAAATTATTGCAAGATTTACTAAAAAAAATAAAAATAGATATTATTGCTATTGATGAAGCTCATTGTGTGTCACAATGGGGACATGATTTTCGTCCACAATATAGACTTATCAAAAACTTTATTGACTCTCTACCAACACGACCTACTGTCACCGCTTTTACGGCCACAGCCACACCAGAAGTCCGTGATGATATTATAAAAAATTTAGGACTAATCAAACCTCAGGTTTTTGTACGTGGTTTCGATAGACCAAATCTGAAATTTTTTGTCAGAAAAAATCTAAAGAAAAAAGCTCGTGAACAAGAAGTCTTACGACTAATAAAATCTATGCAAGGTTCTGGTATTGTCTATGCTCTTAGTCGCAAAGAAACCGAAAAAATTGCCAACTTTTTGAATGCAGAAAATATCAAAGCTGTAGCTTATCATGCTGGACTCTTACCAGACGAAAGAAAAAAAGTCCAAGAAAAATTCATGGAAAACAGATTCAAAGTCATTGTCGCAACGGTTGCTTTTGGTATGGGCGTGGACAAAGCTGATATTCGCTTTGTTATTCACTCTGGCATGCCAAATAGTATGGAAGGTTATTACCAAGAAGCTGGACGTGCTGGACGTGATGGTGAAAAAGCTTATTGTATTCTTTTGCACAGTGGAGCTGATGTAGGACTTCGTCATTTTTTCATCCGCAAAAGCCGAGAAGAAATGCAAAAACAAGGCAAAAATATAGCAGAGATAGAAAAAATTACCAATGCTCAATATGACAAATTGGAAGCTATTACCAATTATGTTGAAAATAATAAATGTCGTAGAGATACAATCCTTAGCTATTTTTCTGACCCTGATGTCAGTCGCATCCGTCAAAATGGTGGCTGTAACAATTGTGATATTTGTCTGAATTTTGAATGGGAAGAAATAAAAACCAAAGATACTAAAAAATCACCAACTGTTTTTCAAAGTCTTTCCAATACTGTTCTTGAAAGTGTTCAAATGTACCAAGAAGGAAAAACACTAGAACAAATTGCCAAAATACGTTCACTTGGTGTTAATACCATTTTGCAACATTTAATACGCTGGTATGTAGAAGATGATGGCGAACTAAACATTGAAAATTTTGTTACAGTTGACGAAGAAAAACAAATTCTAAAAGCCATGAGCGAAGCTGAAGATTATACCAAGCTCTCCCCTATCAAAACAAAACTACCAGACAATATTAGTTATGAACAGATTAGATTAGTGATGGCGAAGATTCAAAAAATAAAGTTGTGGTAGATTTCATTAAAACACTAGAACATAAAAACATTAAAGCATTAAAACATGAAAACACAAGAACATGAAAACAAAGGGACTATTGCATAAAAGTGTGAAACTTTGTGTTTTGTTTATAAAAAAATATAACAAAATAAAGATTGATCCTCCCCCTAGCAGGGGGAGTTAGAGGGGGTCCATCTTTGAGATAAACGTTTTGTTATACTCTAAACCTCCCCTAACCCCTCCTAATAGGAGGGGGAATTATCCGCCACATTTTTATACAGCAGTCTCCCAGTTTTAAAACAAATTTAAAAAACACCCTGTCTTTCACGAAAAGCGGGGTGTTTTTATGTTTTAATGCTTTAATGTTTTTATGAGTTACGTCCTCAAATACTTCCTCATCGCAAGACCACTAGAAACAATAGTAAGCAAAAATACTACTCCAAATTCAATCCCCACCACCATCAACCAATTTTGTGATAGATAATTTGATAAAAGATCATTTTTGTTAAAAACAACACTTATATATGGATCTAAAAATTTCAATAAAAAGTCTACTAGGAAATAAGTAATAACTACACTAATAATACTAAATATAAAAGACTCTATCAAATAAGGACCCCTTATAAACCAGCTAGTTGCCCCTACAAGACGTTTGATACCTATTTCAGCTCTTTGTGTATAGATAGCAACTCTTATCGTGTTAAAAATGATTATAAAGGCAATAATAGCAAATAGAATTGTCAAAAAATAAGTAAATTTTTGGACATTGGTAGTAATAGAATGAATTTTATCAATAGCAGTCTGAGTATCAGCAAAAGTCTTAGCTTCAATTATATTTTCATATTCAGGTAAACTAAGATTTTTGATTATTTTTTCATAATCTTTTGGATCACGAGTCTTGATTATCAAAGTTGGACCAAGTGGATTTTGTCCAAGTTCATCTAATGAAGAAAGGACATCTTGATTATCAGCATAATTTTTTTTGAAATTATTGAATACTTCATCACTAGTCAAAAAAGTTTCTTTTTCCACTTCAGGAAAAGCACTAACAAATCCTCGAATTTCTTGAATCTCATCAGGTGTTGCCTCAGGATTGAAATAAATACTAACATCAATTTGATCTTTGACAGCGATAATAGATTCATCTGTCAAAACTTTGACAACCATCAAAGTATTTATAGATAGTAACATCAAAATCAAAATAAGAACTGTCATAATAGACAAACTCATGTTGCGTACTATTTCTTGAAAAGAAAATTTTATAATACGAAAAAATCCAGATAGCATAATTTTTTTACGTCATCCCGAAGTCGGCGAAAGCACGACGAGGGATCTTTCTTAAAATTAAATTTGTTTATATTAATTTATAGTGGAAACTAATGAATACATCTAAACAAATTTGTTTGTTCCGCCCGTCGAATCGGCGTGGTCGGTATTTATAAACGATATTTACCTTTATCTTCATCGGAAATAATTTTACCGTCATGAAGAGTTACTACGCGACGTTTTAGTTGATTTACCACTTCCCTATTGTGAGTAACAAGCAAAATAGTAGTACCAAATTCATTTATTTTTTTCAAAATATCTATAATTTCTTGAGTATTTATAGAATCCAAATTTCCAGTAGGTTCATCAGCCAACAAAATTTTTGGTCTATGAACCAAAGAACGTGCCATAGCAACACGTTGTTGTTCTCCTCCAGATAATTGGTGTGGATATCTATCTACTTTATGACTAAGACCAACAATATCTAATACTCTAGGTACTACTTGCTTGATACGTAAGCGTTTTTCTCCAGCGACCTCCAAAGCAAATGAAACATTTTCAGCTACAGTTTTCTTTGGTAATAATTTGAAATCTTGAAAAATAACACCTATCTGACGACGTAGCAAAGGAATATCAGAATCAGAAAGTCTAGTAATATCCCAACCACCTATTTCAATAATACCAGAAGTAACTTTTTCTTCAGCAATAAGTAATTTGATCATGGTTGTTTTACCAGTTCCACTCTGACCAACAATAGAAACAAATTCTCCTGATTCTATATGTAAATCAATGCCATTCAAACCCATGCTATCTGCAGTATATTTTTTTGTAACACTTTTGAAAGTAATCATATGTAAATATTATAACACAAAAAAAACTTTCGTGCTATAATTTTTTATTTTAAAATAGAGCCACCCACGAGGATCGAACTCGTGACCTATGGTTTACGATACCATTGCTCTACCAGCTGAGCTAGGATGGCATTTCTATATCAAGATTCTTCACCACAGTAGAAATTATTTTTAATGAAAAAATTTTGATCTATTATCTATACATAGAAAAAATCAAAATCTAATAATCTTAAAATTTATCAATGTAATCTTCAAGAATCAAGATAATCAGTGTTTTTTGTGCGAATAGGAAGATTCGAACTCCCATTTTTGATTGCAAAGTAGTACTTTATAATCAACGTAATACCATTATACGATATTCGCGTACCTATCTCACTTGAGATAGGAACTATTATTATTTATTGAACAACTTCATCTGTAGTTGTAGTAACAGGAAGTTCAGTTTCTTCATCAAATAAACCTTCAAAAGGATTATGAACATTGGCAATTATATCAATTTTTGCATTTTTCAATTGTTCATTCATAAATAGACGGAAAGCATCATCATTACTTTCTTGAAATGGAAATAAGATATGACGAGCTTGTACTTCTTCAACTTCTTTACCAGCATCATCTTTGGTAGTACGTTTATCAGTTACTTGCAAAATATGATAACCAAATTGTGTCTTTACTAATTCAGGGTTCAATTCACCTTTGTTTAAAGAGAAAGCAGCATCTTCAAATTCAGCAACCATTTGACCACGACTAAACCAACCTAAATCACCACCCTGATCTTTGGTACCATCTGAACCAAATTGTGTAGCCATTTCAGCAAAATCAGCACCATCTTTTATTTGTTGTAAAATTTCAATAGCTTGTGCTTCAACAGAAGCATCAGCATTAGTATCAACAGGATGTTGCTCAGCATATTTGGCAGCAACTTTTTTCTCAAGCTCTGTTGAATAAACTATTTCTTGCAAAAAATGCTCAAGAGTCCAACCATATCTATTCATAATTTCCTTTTCAGCATCTTCTCTACTAGGGAAACCGGTAACAATTTGTTCTTCAGCTATTTTGTCTATATCAGCTTTGGTAACACTAACATCCATATCTTTGGCAACTTGTGCTATCAAATTATTCACAAGTAAACGACTCAAAACAAAATCTGATCTTTCAGCATCAGTAGGTACTTGCTGACCAGAATCATCTGTCTGATAAAATGTTTCCATAGCTTGAATATTATCAACATATTCACTATAAAGTACCTTTTTGCCATTGATACTAGCAATTGACAAATTCAACAATGAAGCAGATTTCAAAGTAAAATTACTTCTAGATAAATTTTTGACTTGAGACAAAGTTACACCATAAAAAATACCAAAACCAAGAATCAAAGCTACCACAAAACCACCCAAAATCATCATAAGTGGACTTTGTTTTTTGATTGTTGAAATATTTGACTCTTCCTGACTAGGAGTCATTTCTGTAGATTTTTCCTCCATTTTTGGAGACATGTTTTGTTCTTCTGACATAATTCTTAATTATTCCTCTTGGATCAGAGGTTTATGAATAAAATAATATAACCATTTTAAATGATTTGAAACAAATTGTCCACTATCCACTTCTTGATAAACATCCACAGCTTGTTTGTCACTATTTTCAGAATTATTTACAAAAACCACATTTTCACCAGGTTTTTTCATATTCAATTCTATTCTAGCTTGATCTTCTGTATAAGCAGTACTAGAAACATATTTCAACAAATCCAAACTTTGTATTTTCTTCTTTTGCAAAGAAGACACTTCATCTTGTAAACTTTTTATTTCTTGCTTAATTTTGTAATCTTGATAATAAGCTCTAGCATAACCAACAGCTACAACAACAGCAATACCCAACATAATAAACAAAAACAAGCGCGAGCTAAAAAACCGCTTTTTAAAATCGACGTTTTGTTTGTTGTCTATAGCCATGAAAATAAGTAATTAAGATAGACCTATTTATACCATTATAGCACAGATTAGAGTAATATTAAACTTTATTATGATAACTAATAATTAATACGTTACTAATCTAACAAAAATTTCAAATTCTATTTACTAAGCTTATTTAACCTGCTATCTAAAACTTTTTTAACTTTATATAAATCAGGTAACTCTAATTCATACAATTTGTTAGTAATAGCCTCTGCAATATCACCACTAAAATTGTGAATATTCTTAGACAAATAACTTTCTCTCATTTCATTTATGTGTTGTTGTAATTGTAAAGGTCTTTTGATATTGCTTAACACAATTTTTACTTTGCCACTACCAGTTTGAATAGTTACATTTCCAAAACGTAAAACTATACCAAAAAAACCTTTTATTTTGCCATGAACATCTTCAATCTGATCATAAGGAATTTCTGATACAATACGCTCAAAAAAACCACGTTGTTCTGAATCTATCAAACGATGCGTTGTAATATAAAAAACATTTTTTTTCCACAAATAATAATTTCTAAAAATGATAAAAAAACCACAAAAAAGTAATAAAGAAAACAAACTTATTCCCCACCAATCATGATCAAAAAACCAAAACATAAAAAAAGAGGCAAGAACTAAACAAGCAAAGCCTGAAAAATATCCCCAAATTTTGGTAAGACCGTATTGTAAAACTTCTGATACTATTTTTTCCTTCTCTTTTAATTTGATATCCATATTATTTTTTGCTTAAGTAAATCTAAACCAACCATTGTTTTAATTTGGACAACTGTCTCTCCCAAATAAATTCTGTTTTTATCCTATCCAAGGCATTCTTAGCAAGAGATTTGGAATATTCTTCATTTTTCAACATCTCTACCACTGTCTCATCCATAGCCATAGCATTTTGTCTAATATCAATTACAATACCAGTCTGAGTATGCAAGACAGCTTCTTCCACACCACCACTTTTACCAGCCAAAACTGGTAGACCACAACTTTCTGCTTCCAAAAATACCAAACCAAGACCTTCTTCTCTACCTTCATCAGGATGTGTAAACAAAACAAACAAATCAGCCAAATAATAATATTTTTTTATTTCATTATGAGGAACTTGCCCAATATATCTAACCACATTTTGTAAAGAATGTTTTTGGATATCTTTCATAACTTGTTCTTTTTTTGGTCCATCCCCTACTATCAACCAAACAACATGAGGTTCTTTTTGCAAAATTTTTGGTAAAGTTCTAACTAAATGTGGAAATCCTTTGCCGTCTTCCATACGAGCTACTGTCAAAATCACTTTTTTACCTTGCAAAGCTAATTTTTCACGCAAAAAATCTGTTTCTTGTTTTGGAGGTGGTATCAAAAAATCAGCATCAGGGCAAGGATAAACTACAATCGATTTAGTACTAAACTCAGGTAATTTTATCAAAAAACGTCTCATCAAAGACTCACTATTAAAGACTACTTGTTCAGCTTGCAAAATTACTTTTTTTAATCTATTAGTCTTCCACTTATTTCTAGTCGCATAAATAACATCAGTACCATGTGACAGAATAAGAAAAGGAACTTTCAAAAATCTTTTTATCAAGGTACCAATATAACCAACTGGTAAAACATGATTGATAAGAATAATTTCTATTTTTTCTTCTTTGACAATTTTGCGAACTTGAAAATATAATTTCAACCAACGAGGCCAAATAAATTTAGGAAACAATAATTTTTTACGAATTATTTTATATTTTCTTTGCTTATCAAAATTTTCTACTATTTTTTTGTCTTTATACAATGGTGCTAATACTACTACTTTTTCAGGCTCCAAAGCTGAAGCAAACTGATCGACGTAAGTGGCAATACCACCAATTTGTGGTGGAAATTCCATGGTGATTATTAGGGTTTTTTTCATAAGTTAGGTTTTATATTACTTAGGTTCTAGTTTTTAGAGGATACGAAATACGAAACGTACGAAAGTGCGAAAGTTTTAAGTTCGTATGTTCGTAATTTTCGCCGTGCCTGCCGGCAGGCAGGTATTTCGTATCCGTTAATGGTTAAAATTTTATCTTGAAGTCAACATTACCATCTCCAAAATCTGCTTCTTCGTTATTGTTCTAGTCACAAATAACATAATTAAATAAGCAAAAGAACCAACAAAGAAAGCGACAATAAATCCAAAATATTTGTCTATATAAAAAGTTACTACAAACATTACTAAGATAGTTATCAAAAGTTGGACAAACATTCTATTCAAAAATCCAAAGTCAAATTTGTTGAATTTGGCAATAAAATACAAACTAAAGAGGGATAATACCAAATTACCAATAAGAGCAGCAAAAGAAGCTCCTACAGCCCCAAAACGAGGTATAAATAACAGATTCAAGCCAATATTTAAAATCATCATCACACCTATCAAACTAGTCTGCGTTTTCTGTCTATCACAAGCATTGAGTATGGCCCCAAAAATAAAATTGAGATAAGCAAAAATCACCCCAAACATAAGAATTTTGAGAGGTAAAACCGAATTCAAATATTCACCACTAAAAAAAGCCAAAATAATATCTTCTGACAACAACAAAACAATCACGATAAATGGCAAAGAAACTAATAGCAGATATTTGATACTTTGATGAAAAACAAAATTTAATTTTTGTTTGTCGTGAGCAAAATATTCACTAAACTTGGGATAAAGAGCTGCTACCAAAGCCATTGGTACGAAATTCAAAGCATAAGCAATTTTGGAAGGGATACTGTACCAACCAAGGACTTCATCCCCTGCTATTTTGGAAAGTAAAATAGAATCAATAAAAGAATATACACGTCCGAAGATTGCAGCTAAAGCAAAAGGAATAACTATAGGAATAATGTATTTTAAAATTTGTTTGTCGTACTTTAATTTGAATTTGAGATGATATTTAAATAACACGATAACACTCGCAAACAAAACATTTAAAATACTTGGGATTAAGAAAGCATACATGAGATAAATAAGCGGAAATCCGGCAAACAAAAAGTAAGTGCCTAATATGAAAGTAAGAGCCTGACTCATGCTAATGCCAATAGCTTCATATTTGAGATTGCCAAAAGCTCGAAGTGTGCTATACAGAGTCAAGTGCAAAGAATCAAAAAGCATAGTAACAGACGAAACATAAACCAAATGTTTCGTCTCAATTTCATAGCCCATCAAATTTATCACTACCACCACAGCGATATAACTCAAGATGCTCAAGAAAAATTTTACAAATAAAATACTGGAAAAATAATCTTGAATTTTTTCTTTCATTTTGGAACCCTCACGCACCAAGACATTGGATAATCCCAAATCTACAAAAACTACAAAAATAGTGGTAAAGGCCAAAGCAAAAAAATATTTACCTGTGTCAACAGCACCCACTTCACGAGCAACAATTGCAAAGTAAACAAAAGATATGACCTTCTGTAATACAGAGGCCACAGTCATAAACATGGTATTTTTGGCGATTGAATTGGGCTTCATTAACTAAAACAATATTAGTTGATTACTCCCCTATTTTACACTATTTTTCATAAAAACACTAGAACATTAAAGCATTAAAACAAATTGCAAAAAAATGAATACTCAACCAAAAATGTGTTTTTATCACCGACAAAGTCGGGACAAGTGTTTTAATGCTTTAATGTTTTCATCAATAAAAAACAAAAAACCCCCGAAAAATCGAGAGTTTTGAAATTTGAGCTTTGTAATTTGAACTTGAACAAACTAACGTTTTCTCCATTGGTGAGCACGACGAGCTTTGTGAAGACCTGGTTTCTTTCTTTCTTTGGCTCTAGAATCACGAGTCATAAGATTGTTAGCTTTCAAAACAGGTTTTAATTCTTCATTCCATTCAACAAGAGCACGAGCAATACCATGACAAACGGCATCAGATTGACCACGAATACCACCACCAGCTACTTTGACAGAAACATCCATGTCTTTTTCTTTTCCAACTACAACAAGCGGAAAAATTACTCTATCTTGTAAAAGTTTGGTAGTAAAATAAGTAGTCAATTCTTTATCATTGATAGTAATTTTACCTTTACCAAGTGTAATACGGACACGAGCAGCAGCAGTTTTTCTTCTACCTACAGCTCGAGCTTTGTTGTCATCAGATTTCTGTACCATAATTATATAAAATATTTATTATTAAGCTTTGATAATTAGACGTTTCATCATACCATCTCTTAGTTTGTTTTTTGGTAACATACTATAAATAGCACGACGCATTACGTCAGTTGGATCAGCATCAAAAACTTTTTTCATTGAAGTTATTTTCAATCCACCTGGATGACCTGAATGAAAATAATAATCTTTTTGTACCAATTTTTTACCAGTAAATTTTACCAATTTGGCATGATTTACTACTACAAAATCACCGGTATCAATATGACGCACAAAGGTAGGCTTATTTTTTCCCATAAGAGCCATAGCAGCTTGAGTAGCTACACGACCAACAGCCTTATCTGTGGCATCGAATTCTATTTTTTCACGTTTTATTTCTTGCATATTATAAATCTTTTTAGACAAATTCTATTTTTACTTTTTCAGCACCGTCATTTGGACGAGTACCAAGTTTAGTAATACGAGTGTAACCACCCTGTCTGTCTTTGTATTTTGGAGCAATAGTTTCAACCAATTTTTTGACAGCTTTACCTGTATACAATACTGAATTAATAATTTCTTTGTCCACTGGACGATTTCTCTTAGCTTTGGTAACAAGTGGTTCTACCACAGTACGCAAAGCTTTTGCTTTTGCTTTGGTAGTAACAATAGCATCATGTAATATCAAACTCTCAGCCAAACTTCTAAGTAAGGCTTTTCTAGGAGCTTTGGTTCTACCTAATTTTATATTTTTCTTTTGGTGTCTCATATTAAAATAAAATTTCTTTTTTTAATTTATTCTTCTGCACTTACTTCCTCGTCCATCTTAACTTTAGTGGAAGTGGATTCTTTTTTAGTCTTTTTGGTAACAGTACTAGAAGAATCTAAAATTAAACTGAAATGGTCCATCAAAATCTTGGTAGCACGTTCTACCGTTTCTTTTGGACTAACAGTACCATTAGTCTCAATAGTCAAAGTAACCTTTTCGTAGTCAGTAATATCTCCAACACGAGTATTTTCTATTGCGTAACCGACGTCTTTTACCGGGGAATAAAATGAGTCGATAAGAATAGTACCCAAATCAAGATTCTTACTTTCTTTTTCAGAAACTGGTACATAACCAAGACCTTTTCCAATAATAATTTCTAAACTTAATTCTTTTTTGTCATCAGTAATTGTCGCAATTTTCAAATCAGGATTGATTATTTCAATATCAGAATTTTTTTCAAAATCAGCAGCAGTCACTTCACCTTTACCTTTTTTGGTTAAAGTCAAAGTCACAGGTGTATCACTATAAGAAATGATAGCCATTTGTTTCAAATTTTGAGAAACTTCAATTACATCTTCCATTACACCTTCAATTGCAGAAAATTCATGTTGAATACCATTTATTTTTACAGCTTCTACAGCTGCACCTTCGATAGAAGATAACAAAACACGACGCAAAGCATTGCCAACAGTAACACCATAACCTTGATGACAAGGTGTAATTATAAGTTCAGCAACATTTTTTCTGTCAGTATCTTTGAACTCGATTGTTGAAGGTAAAAGAATATAATCCATATGATTTTTGTTAACAGACATTTTAAAAATTATCTAGTTGAGTAATACTCAGTGATAAGCTTAACGTCGAAAACCTTTTCGAAATCTCTTTCAGTAGGTTTTGTCAAAATTTTACCAGATTTAGCTGCAGCATCTACCAAAATCCAAGATGCTACTTCTTGTGATTGTAATCTATCACTAACATTTTCAAAAATTTGTTTCTTTTGTTTGTTTTCTTTCAAAGCAATTATATCACCAACACGTACGATATGTGAAGGGATATTCATTTTTTTGCCATTCAAAGTAAACATACTATGACTAACAAATTGTCTAGCTTGAGCACGAGTAGTTGCAAAACCCATACGATAAACAACATTGTCCATACGCATTTCTAACAATTCTTGCAAGTTGACACCAGAGTCACCTGTCATATCACTAGCTTTTTCTACATATTTACGAAATTGTTTTTCACGGATACCGTAAACAACTTTAGCTTTTTGTTTTTCTAATAATTGCTTACCAAATGATGACAAAGAAACACGTCTTTGATTAGGCCCATGTACACCAGGAGCTTGATTAAGACGACGAGCAACTTTTGCAGCATTAGTTTTCAAACCTAAATTAGTTTTGAAACGTCTAGCAATTTTATTTTTTGGTCCAATATTTCTTCCCATATTATAAAAATCAAATTATGTTATACGCGTCTTCTTTTTGGTGGACGACAACCATTGTGTGGAATAGGTGTGATATCTTTGACAGATAATACTTGAATACCGTTGGAATTCAAAGCACGAATAGCGCCTTCACGACCACCACCGATACCTTTTACAAAGACATTTACTTCTTTAATACCAAAGCTTTTTACAGCTTCAGCGACTTCTTTTACAACAACACCAGCAGCA
This sequence comes from Patescibacteria group bacterium, assembly GCA_028687045.1. Taxonomy (GTDB): domain Bacteria; phylum Patescibacteriota; class Patescibacteriia; order Magasanikbacterales; family UBA922; genus UBA1557. Next base: position 6,061 of record JAQUAW010000002.1, on the reverse strand, counting down.
TAAGGTGTAGATTTCTTTGGTCCTTTGAATCCTACTCTACCAGCAGAAGACCAACCTAATACATCACCATTTTGATCAGTGATTGAAACAATAGTATTATTGAATGTAGCTTGAATGTAAGCCTTACCGTGTGATACGGAACGCAAACTCTTCTTTTTAGCTTTTTTTACTTTTTTAGTAGCCATAATAAAATATTTTTCGTTTTTTTAGTAATTCAACTTAGGTCTTTTGGGCAGTAGGTTTTTTACCACTAGTTGCCACATTTCTCTTATTACCACGAGTAGTACGACTGTTAGTCTTAGTTCTTTGACCACGTGATGGTAATCTCTTAGCATGACGTGTGCCACGGTAAGATTTAATATCTTTCAAACGTTTGATATTTGAAGAAACTTCACGACGTAAGTCACCTTCTGTTTTATGTCCTTTTTCGACTAAATTACGAATTTTATCTTCTTGATCTTGAGTAAGATCTTTAGTACGTGTAGTTAGTGGTACTTGAGCTTGTTCCAAGATTTTCTTGGCAGTTGTTGAACCAATACCGTACACATAAGTAAGAGCTACAAGAACTCTTTTTTCATTTGGTATATTTACTCCAGAGACACGCATATCTTATATTCTAATCTTTTAATTAAATTTAAGCAGCTTTTACACGCTGTTTAGCTCCTTGTCTTTGTTTGTGACGAGGATTTTTGCAAATAACATAACGAGCGCCACGACGAATGACGATTTTACAATCTTTGCATCTTGTTTTGACTGATGAATGAACTTTCATAATAAATTACCAATTTGTTCGCTTTTGGCGAAAAATAAATATTTTTAATAAAAAATCATCAACCACTGCCGCGATATCGACACCCCGAAAGGCTACACCGCACTGATTGAGATTATTTTAAAATCTATAGGTTATACGTCCTTTTGATAAGTCGTAAGGAGTAATCTCTACCTTGATTTCATCACCTACATTAAGCCTAATATTATTCATACGAAGCTTACCTGCTAAGTGACATACCAATTCATGTTCGTTTTCAAGGACGACACGAAACTTGGCACCAGGCAAAAGTTCTATTACTTTACCCCACACTTCAATTACGTCTTGTTTGTTACCCATGTATAAATTGAAATTAACGACCCTATTTTAACTCATAGTCAAAATAATGTCAAGGATTAATAAGTGGATAAGGTATCTCGCGTAACACGAAACACATACCACGTAACACAGTATATCAGAATTAGCTTAATTTAGCAAGAAAATAAGTATAGTCGAAAGTTCATAAAGTCAAAAGTCCTTTGAGATATTGACAAATCAATACGTACCGTTTCGAAGATGAGTACATCGTGCCCGCCTTCGACCGTTGCCAGATCCTGCTCAAGTAGAGAAGGATCGCAGGTGGACGGAGACGTCAAATCAACCCCCGCGAACACAAGACGCCACCAGAAACCTGCATAATGATTTTATAAAAAATTATTGTGCAGGCGGATGGGTGGCGTTTTTGTTTTAAAAAATTATATGGATCTTTCCTCATTCCCCGTTCCCCGTTCCCCGTTCCTCTCGATACACCCAATATTTGTATAAAAAGAAATTCCACATTACCATGACCGCAATTGTCGCAATACGCACCAGACGATAATCAAATTCTAAAATATGATTGAATAGATACATTACACCCACAGAAAATAAATAGTTGAAGCCTGCCAAAACTAAATAACGCACAATTTGTCTGTGTGGCATTTCTTTGTTTTTGAAAGACCAATATTTATTCAAGAGAAAATTGTAAGTAAGCATCAATATCTGATTCAAAATAACAGCAATAGTAGCATTTAACCCAAAAAATTCTTTGAAAAAAATCAAAGTAGCTAAATCCAAAAATAATCCAGAAAAACCAACGATAAAGTATTTGGTGAATTGGTGACGAACTGACAAAGCGTATTGTAAGATTTTTTTTATCATTTGTATATTAAGATACAAGTTACAAGTAACAAACAAATCTCAAAAAACAAATAACAAACTTTTTATAATTTAGAATTTATAATTTGTTTGTATCTTGTTTCTTGTAACTTTTTATTATTCTAAAATTGCTTTAATACGACGAATACCCGCACTACTCGATTCTTCTTTGACAATTTTGAAATTCCCCATCACACCAGTATGTTCCACATGAGGACCACCACAAATTTCGCGACTAAAAGTCAGACTATTCTCACTAGCTTTGGCTGAGATCTCGTTTGGATCCCCGACAGTATAGACTTTTACCATTTCGCCATATTTGTCACCAAAAAGACCAATCGCATTTTTGGTACGAGCTTCCTCTACTTTCATTTCAGAAAAAGTTACTGGATAATCATTTTTTATAGCAGAATTGACCAAATCTTCTACTTCTTTTATTTGTTCCGGAGTCATTTTATCATTGTAAGAAAAATCAAAACGCATTCTTTCAGCTGTGATATTACTTCCCTTTTGTTCAACATGATTCCCCAAGACTTGGCGCAAAGCAGCATGAAGAAGATGAGTAGCAGTATGATACTTCACACTCATTTCACCATGATCAGCCATACCACCTTTGAATTTTTGTTCAGCACCTTGACGAGAAAGTTCTTGATGAGCCAAGAAAGCTTCATCAAAACCAGCTTTGTCAATTGTCAGATTATTTTCACTAGCAAGCTCTTCTGTCATCTCAATTGGAAAACCAAAAGTATCATAAAGTTTGAAAGCTTGTTTACCACTTATTTCAGTAATAGCACGGCCAGTTTTTTCTAAAGCCATTTGAAAACCTTTGGTTAATTTTTCAAATTCTTTGATACCTTGTTCAAGAGTTTCTCGAAATTTAGTTTCTTCTTTCCTTAACTCATTCAAAATTAATTCTTTATTTTTTTGAAGTGATGGGTAATGCTCACTATATTCTTCTATATAAATACCAGCAACTTCTGGTGTAAAAATATCGGTAACGCCCAAATCATTGGCATAACGAACCGCACGACGAATAAGTCGACGTGTAAAATATCCTTGATCTTTGTTTGAAGGTATAGCACCATCATCAATCAAAAAAGTAGCAGCACGTAAATGATCCATAATCACTCTAAATGCATAAGTTTCTTTTTCATCCTCACCGTATTTTTTTCCAGATACTTCTTCTATTTTTTTTCTGACACCGGTAAATAAGTCTATAGTAAACATATCCTGATTATCATTCAAAGCTGCAGCCATACGTTCTAGACCTCCACCAAAATCTACATTTTGTTGTTTCAACTTTTCAAATTTGTCACCAACTTTTATATACTCCATGAAAACGTTGTTACCAATCTCCATAAAACGTCCACAATCACAATTAACATGACAAGGTTCGTCTTTCCACTTTGATTTTTCATGTAAATTCAAATGTTCACCAAAATCCCAAAACATTTCACTATCTGGTCCACCAGGTTCACCATCTGGCATTTTTTCAGGAATACCTGCACGACTCCACCAATTTTTCTTGGCATTGTAATAAAATATTCTAGCATTCTGTAAACCTTTTTCTTCTGGCATGTCAGCGATTTCTGCTTCAATACCAGTAGATCTAAAAAGTGTTTGCCATTTTTGAGCAGCTTCTGTATCTTTGGGAATTCCATTATTTTCATCACCACGAAAACATGTAACAAAAACACGATTCATGTCCAATTTTATTTCTTTTGAAAGAAATTCAAACATCCATTCAATTTGTTCGTCTTTGAAATAATCACCCAAAGACCAATTACCAAGCATTTCAAAAAATGTAGTGTGACGATTATCCCCCACTTCATCCATGTCAACGGCACGAAAACATTTTTGTGAATCAGAAATACGAGTTCCCAAAGGATGTTTTTCACCAAGCAAATATGGCACCATAGGTTGCATACCAGAGCCAGTAAAAAGTGTGGTTGGATCATTTTCAGGCATCAAAGAAGCTGAACTGATCACAGTATGACCTTTGCTTTCAAAAAATTCTAAATATTTTTTTCTAAGTTCTTGAGCGTTTAGCATATTTTTATAATTAATCCTGACCCGCCGATTCGGCGGGGAGGGATCTGTAGACCCTGCGCACATTTCTTAATTAATAATTTTTTTAATAATACTTTATTTACCAAGCAGAGATGTCTAACAAATTTCGTTCTTACAGACTCAATTTGTCAATCCTCTTGATTTAATTTTTTAGTTTCCAAAGTTTGTCTACACTAAAATTGAATTCTTTCCATGAATCATTTTTATATTCTTTTTTCCATCTATTAATTATAGTATCTTTGGCATCATAAAAAGGATTCACTCCACCACTTGTATCACTGTTTTTAACTTTATCTAAAATAAAAGGCGTATTTACTTTTAGAACTTCTGGCAAAGCATCAGTTGATAACTCAGATAAATAATACATATCTATTTCTTTATTTTCATTCAAAAATCTATCAACATTTTTACTAGCAATCATCCTGTCTACATTTATTGAACTAACCACACAAAGAGCAGCTATTCCTAATACTACAGTCACGTTGAAAAATTTTCTAAATTCAAAATCAATAGATAAACTAACAGCAGTGAAAGTCAAAATGGCCATACAAAAATAAATAAACCATTCAACATAAAGACGCATAGTTGTAAAACCATAAGCATCTTGATAAAGATTCATTCTCTTCAAAGCTGACATAGCAATCACAGCTACTTGTAAAATCAAAAATATTTTGAGTAATTTCAAAAGTACATGACTACCATGATCTGAAGCTGATTTATAAAAAATAATCAAAATAATAGAAGCCAAAACAATCACCCAAGCAAGTTGAAAAAAACCTTGTCTAGCATAATCAGCAAAATTGATATTATTATTCACCACAAAACTTGTAGAACCAAAAAGGTATTGAAGTTGAATGATAACAAAACTAGCAAACAAAACGTTTATCAAAGTTAGAACTACAGCTGAAATTGTTTTGTCTATTTTTAGAGATTTTTCTTTTCTATATTTTATTTCATGAATAGTATCAATCAATACATAAAAAAATCCAGCCAAAACAGAAGTAATAAAAATAGTACGAAAAATTCTAATAACAATAGTTGGTTCAATATTGAAATCAAACAAATTGTGCACTTTGTCTGCAAAGATAGGATCAGCACTAAGGAAGAGAGCTAAAAAAACAAAAAGTATAGGTACGGAAACCAAGACACCTACTAATATTTTTTTGTAAAGGTCATTGTTTTTATCTTTATGGGCAAAATCCAAATCATTGAACATTTGTCTAAATTTACCAAAAGCTTTGGAAAAATTTGCCAAAAACTTTAATCGTAAAAAATCAAATTTCAATTTCTCAGGATTTCTCAAGGTCAAAAGAAAAGGATAGACTAACAGTAAAATAGCGACTAACAAAGGTACCAAACCCGTCACAAATTCATTGTTTAATAACAAAACATCCAAAGAAAAAATAAATATTGGCAACAAAAGCCAAAGTGCCTTAGGTTGGTGCAATTGTTTACTCAAAAAAGTAATAAGTGTAAAACCTAAAGTATAAAGAGAAACAAACAAACAAAAACCTAAACCAAATACTTGAACATCCCAAAAGAAAAAATCAAAAGCCAAAGCTATTAGCAATGCAAAAGCTAGATAAATCAAACGAAATTTTCTAGATAAATTTTCATTTAAGATAGCAAACATATAATTTTTATTTAAAATACTTTAAACCCACAAATAATATAACACCTGCCAACAACAATATTGGTAAAGAAGTCCAAAGAAAACTTCCTAAAGTAAATGTATTTTCCATAATACTAAATAATTAATTTTTATATTTATAAGTTGTATATATACTACTTTCACTTACAGAAGCAGGAATCTTTCCTTCAATAACTTCCATATCAGTAATACCTTCTGGCTGATGTACCAATACTTTAACAGATTTTTGAATTCTTTCCAATAATAATGGTGGAACTACAAGTGTCATTTCTTTTTCTTCGTCAGATAAACCATCATACCATTTTTGCATAGAACTACTATCAGGATGTTCAGTTTTTTCCCATTTTCTAAGATCAAAATTACCAAAAGCAATATCACACAATGCTTTAACTCTC
>JAQUAW010000037.1 GCA_028687045.1 Patescibacteria group bacterium | reverse complement strand
GTTATTTTAACAGACTTAAAAGTCTACTTAACGTACACAGAGGATTGAATCAAAAACGTAAAATGAAATTAGTTAACTTTATTCTTAGAAATTAGCTATTCAGCCCCACCATTTTGTCTATTAACCCGAAAATTTAGATATTAAAAAATTGTTTGAAAATTTAAAATTTAAAATTACAAAATTAAAAACGGTCTCTATATCAAAGACCGTTTTTTTAATTGACTTTACAAACTTTCTTGTCCGCCTTGGGAGGAATGAACTTTTAACTTAATTATTATCCAAATCTTTCTTATAATAATGTTCATAAATAGACATCACAGAAAGATAAAGAGCGGCAATCACAGGACCAATTACAAAACCAGAAACACCAAATAATATCAAACCACCGATAGTACTAAAGAAAACAAGCAAAGGATGCATCTGGGTATCTTTACCAATAAGTGGTGGACGAAGGAAATTGTCTATAATACTAATAATAAGAGCACCTACTGCCAAAACAATCGCCTGCCAAACATTACCAAATACCAACATTATAATAGCCGCTGGCACCAAAATAATAGAAGTCCCAATAGCTGGAATAATTGCAATCACGACCATAATCACTCCCCAAACAAAAGCTCCTTGAATACCTGTTATCCAAAAAAGTAAACCACTCAAGACACCCTGCACACCACCCACAATCAAAGTACTCTTGAGAGTAGAACGTATGGTAGAAGTAAATCTTGCATATAATTTATCTTCATAATTATCTCCAAGCGGAGAAATCTTTTTTAGCCAAGCCAAAAACCTGTCTCCATCTTTGAATAAGTAATACAAAGTATAAAACATGACAAACAAAGTAAGAACAAAATTGATAGAATTCTTACTAACATTGGTAATGGTATTAAAAATAAAACCACTAACATTTTTTGCTGCTTCAGCAGCATAATTTGTCCATTCATTTTTTATAGTCTCAACATAAGGAGCCACAGGTGTTTTTTCTAACCAACTTGACACTTGTTCAGGATGCTGGAAAAGACTACTCTGGGAAACATTGTTGTAAAGTGATATTGATTTACTCACCAATAGTACTGACAAAAGAACCAAAGGAATAAAAATAACAAAAAAAGATATAAGCGAAGTTACCAAAGAAGCCAGGCCTTTGCCTTTAAAAATTTTGAGCATTTTTTTGTGCCAAGGATAAAACATTATCGCAATGACCGTTGCCCAAAATATAGGATAGACAAAAGGTCTAAAAAAATAAAGAATAGCCAACGTCAAAATACCAACGAGGCCAAAGAAAAAAATAGAACGCATTTTGTTGAAACTTACATTATCTGTTTTGCTAGGAGGCATAAATATTTATATTAAATTATTTATAAACTAAGTATAGCACAATTTTTGTCACCTGAACACTTCAACACATAAACACTTAATCACTTCTCACAAATTAATTTAACTTAATAAATAAAATTATTTTTACTATTTACAGTTTACTATTTACTTTTTCTAGTCAGAGAAATCACCTTTTTTTTAAGTATATATTACAAACTAGACTATTTTATCAATAGTCACGTACTTCCACTTTCCCACTGGCAAAATACCAAGTCTCAACTTATTTATTCTAGTACGACGGAGAGATTGCACATTGTAGCCAATATTACCAAACATTTTTCTAATCTGACGATTTTTTCCTTCTGTCAAAATAGCTGTTACAATACTTCTTCTACCATTTTTAAATTCTTTCAAAATTTGAATACCTTGAACATATTCATCAGCCAACATCATTCCTGTTGTCAAAACTTTTATAGCATCTTTGGTCAAAAAATTATCAATAGTAATTTCATATTCTTTTTCATGTTCAAAACTAGGATGGGTGATTTGGTTAGTCAATTCTCCATCATTTGTGAGTAGAATCAGACCTTCTGAATCTTTGTCTAATCTACCAACAGGATAAACTCTAGTTGTCATTTTTTGTCCTTTCATCACACAATTTTGAGGTGTAATCAAATCTAAAACTGACATACCTTGTTCACTAGAAGCACTACTAATATAGCCAACAGGTTTGTTGAGAGCAATATAAATTTTGGAATTTTTTGAAAAATCAACAACTTGCCTTTTTTCTGGTTTGAAAGTTTTGCCAGTAATTTTGTTGTCCAAGACTTCTACTTTATCAACACTTGGATCTACTTTTACACCCATCTCTGTAATTAATTTTCCATTTACTTTTATTTTTTTAGCCAAAATAAGTTCTTCAGCCTTGCGACGAGAACAAATTCCTAAATCTGCGATGTGTTTTTGGAGACGAATAAGTTCCATAAATATTATAATTACTAACTGGATACAAAATACGAAAATTACGAACATACGAAAGTTTCGTAATTTCGTATCTTTCGTATTTCGTATCCTATTGAATATACAAGCTCTATACTATAATGTTCTAAAAAAATACCTCCTAAAAAATTAAGAGGTACTCTCAAGAAATCTTCTAGATTTAAAATTTGAATATACTACGAAGCAAAGTTCTAATCCAATTTTTAGCAGTACTCTTAGCCATATTGGTAGCCATATTTTTGGCAACCATCTTACCAATATCACCTGGAGCCATACCAGCTTGTTTCATAGCAGCGTCCATTCTTTCTTGTTCTGTCATCTTTGAATAATCAGGAGTTGGATTTGTTTGTTGTGTGTTGTTTTCCATAAAAAATATTATTAATTACCTGTCAAGGCATTTCTACCTGCTGATTTTTGTGGCGGTGTTTTGTCAACATGACTTTTTACAAGTTTACCTGCTTTAGGATTATTGATTGAATCAATATTTCTATTCAAATTAACGAGCTCTTTAGTTGTTGCAGAAAAAATAGGAACTGTCTCTTCAAGCTTCAAAACTTTTTTTCTATTCATTCCTAAGAAACCAGCAGGAATAGAGCCATCAATATTTATATTAACACCATATTGATCTTTTAATTCATTGACAATTTTTGCACATTTATTTTCTAATTCTTCTGTAGAACTAATTTCTATATCATTTTCAGCATTTATAGAGGACACTTCATCTGGCGTTAAATCAATTCTACCTTCTTTTTCGGCTTCAGCAGAAATTGATCCAGTAGACAAAACAGCATCAGATCCTTTATGAAGTATTCTTGTATTTAATATATCTGGTGTTACGATTGTACTTTTTGTTGAAACAACATCCACAGAATTTTTAGCATCAATAGTGGACTTTCCTTTAGATTTATTAATTTTTTCTAATAATTCTGATGTTTCCATTCCTTTAAAAGTTTCTTTTTTACCTGTAACAGAGCCGCCAGAGCCACCCTCTAAATGACCTCTACTGTCTAATTTTTCTGCCATATTTTTATATTAAAAATTGAATTATAAAAAATATTATTTTGAATCGTCTGATTCTGGTGAAGAATTTTGAATCAATACTGCTTTTCTTTTAGATCTTTCCTCTTTAGCCAATCCATCTAAAGTATCTTTGATATCTAACAAGGCTTTTTCTTTCCTTTCTTCTTCTTTTTTTTCTCTTTGCTTTCTTAGTCTCGCTTTTTCTTTTAGCCTTTCTTCTTCTTTTTCAGCAGCTTGTTTCTTTTGAGCTTCATACGCTATTCCACTTACTAAAATATCAGCCAGAGTTTCAGAACGCATTGCTGCTTCTGCTAAAATTTCTTTACTTCTTACAAAACTTTCATCACCAGCGAAACCTGATTGCACTACTATTTTTTCTAAAGGTTTTTTTGTAGCATCACCACCAGCGCCTGTAAAATCTCTTATCCCATCTTGAGTACCTTGAGAATTAGCTTTTTCCGACATATTTTTTGAGTTAAATTGAATGAAGGATTATAAAATTATATTTTTTTAAAATTTTTGGAATCTTGTGGAATTGGTGGAGGATTAACCCAATCTCTTTCCTGTGGAAGTGGTGGCGGAGTCATACTTCTCATTTCAGAAACTCTTTTATGAAGAGATTCCGCTCTAACTTCTAACTCTGCTAATGTTTCTGGTTTTACTTTATTAGAAGGATCTTTATAATCATAAGGTATTGCAGGTTTACGAATACTAGGTTCATTTTTTTCTTTATCAGTTCTCCCCACGGAAGCCACCCCCCTAATATAATATTCATGACCATGATCGATATCATGTTCAATATTATGAGTATTTAAACCTGATTTATTTGTATCCATATTTTTAAATTAAAAAAATAAAAAAAATATTTTGATTTTGAAGTAATTTTTCTAAAAATTTCTTTACTTTTTACTTAAATATGTACTTATTATAGCACAAAAAACGCGTTTTGTCAATGTCAATTTTTTGCTAACTCTTGCATTTTTTGAAAAAATCATTATAATTGTAACACTAATCTTAACAAGAATTTATACTAATCATTTTTTTAATAAACATTCCTCATTCCCCGTTCCACATTCCTTATTGTAAGTTATAAATGTTAAAATTTTATGAAAGACCAGCAAGAAAACAAAAAATTCCACTATCACATCATCACCTTCGGTTGCCAAATGAACAAAAATGATTCAGAGCGTATTGAATCTATTTTTGAGTCCATGAATATGATTTCGACAGACAAACCAGAAGAAGCTGACGTGATACTCATGAACAGTTGTTCTATTCGCGAATCGGCTGAAGATCGTATCTATAGTTTTTCTCATGAATTTGCCAAACTAAAAGAAACTAAACCAAACTTAATCGTCGCAGTGACAGGCTGTATGCCAGGACGTGACAAAGACGGCACACTACGCAAAAGATTGAAAGGTGTGGATTTATTTTTCCCAACCAAAGATGTGATTATGATGCCAAAGTGGCTCAGTGAACTCAATCCAGAGCTTAGACCAATAGATTTGGAACTTGATTACCTAAGTGTCAAACCACACGTAAAAAGCAAATTTCAAGCCTTTGTGACCATTCAGACCGGTTGTAACCAGTTCTGTACCTATTGTGTCGTACCTTATGCTCGTGGTATGGAAGTAAACAGACCCCTCAAAGATATTCTTGATGAAGTAAAATCTCTAGTAAATGATGGCTGTCTAGAAATCACACTCTTGGGACAAATCGTCAATCATTGGCTTGCCAAAGAAGATGATAAATTCAGTCCAAATAATCCTTATACACAAAATGATTTTGCCAAATTACTATGGGAACTAAATCAAATAGAGGGACTAGAACGTATTCACTGGACAGCACCACATCCGATTCATATGGACGATGAAGTAATTGATGCTTTGACCCTACCAAAACAATTGAATTTTATACATTTACCTGTGCAATCTGGTAGTAGCAAAATTTTGAAAAAGATGAATCGCAAACACACTCGTGAATTGTATCTGGAAAAAATAAAGAAAATCAGAGAAAAAAAACCAGACATTGCAATTGGTACAGATATTATTGTTGGTTTTTGTGATGAGACAGACGAAGATTTTGCTGAAACTATTTCACTTTATCAAGAATGTGATTTTGATATATCTTATACTGCCAAATATTCTACTCGTTCTGGCACGACCGCTGACAAAGCTTTCGCAGACAATATTACTCAAGATGAAAAGAAAAAACGTTGGTTTGAATTACAACATTTGATGGAAGATATCGTTTTACGCAAGAATCAATTATACTTGAACAAAGAAGTTTCTGTCTTGGTGGACACTTTCAAAAACGGAATGTGCGGTGGCAACTCTCGCGAAATGAAGCGCATCAATTTTCCAGGAGACAAAGCTTTGATTGGTAAAATAGTAAAAGTAATCATCACCGAAGCAGGACACTGGATTTTGTGGGGTAAAGTGCTATAATATAGATAGCTCTTAATTTTATACAGATTGTGAAAAACCAACACACCGAGAACAAACAGCTACCGAAGTTGGTGGTAATCTTAGGTCAAACAGCTAGTGGCAAGACTGACTGGAGTTTGTATTTAGCAAAAAAATTTAATGGCGAAATAATCTCAGCTGATTCACGACAAATCTTCAAAAAAATGGATATAGGCACAGCCAAAACTCCAGGAGAATGGCGCTGGGATGGTTTCAAAAAAACTTATTATGTAGGTGACATTCCTCATTACTTGATAGATTTCCTTGATCCTGGAAAATATTTTACTTCAGCTGAATTTCATGATCAAGCCATCAAATACACCAAACTGATTCATGGAAAAAACAAATTGCCTTTTGTAGTTGGTGGCACTGGTATGTATATCCAATCTTTTGTAGACAATTATAAAATGCCAAGAATCGCTCCCAACAAAAAACTACGCCGAAGTTTTGAAGAAAAAAGTGAAGTAGAATTGTTGGAATGGCTCAAACAAGTAGATCCAATTTCAGCAGAAATAATTGATCAAAAAAACAAAAGACGTCTCATCAGAGCACTTGAAGTCAGTATTCTTAGTGGAGAACCATTTTCTAGCCAACAAAAGATGGGAGAACCACTATTCAATATTTTACAAATTGGTATCAAAAAAGAAAAAGAAGACTTACACAAAAATATTGAAAGAAGAATAGACGAAATGGTAAAACTTGGTATAGTTGAAGAAATAAAGAGTCTACTAAAACAAAAATATAGTTGGGATCTACCTAGTATGAGTGGCGTAGGTTACAGACAATTTCGTGAACATTTAGAAGGTAAAGAAACTCTAGAACAAGCCTTGGAAAAATTAAAAAAAGAAACCAAACATTTTGCCAAAAAACAAATGACTTGGTTCAAGCGTGACCAAAGAATATGTTGGTCCGAGACTGTAGAAGATGCGGAGAAGTTGATTGAAGAGTTCTTACAAAAGTAAATAGTAAAATGTAAACAGTAAATAGAATAAACTAAAATCTATTTACTATTGTCTGTTTACTATTTACTCAAACACAACTTCAAAAAAAAGAAGCTACTCAATATATGAATAGCTTCTTTATTTTTACAATTATTTAACTAAATTAAATACCCTTTCTCACTCTATTGACAGCGATACCAGCGCCAGCTACAGCAGCTAGAGCACCACTACCAAAGATAATCTTGATCCAAGTTGGCATTTCTTCTACTTCTCCAACTGGTGTTTCTTTAATACTTTCTTCTTTAATATTTTCAAAAATAGAATCTTCTTCAAAAGAATTATTTTCTTCCTCAATTGTACTTTCTTCTATAATTTCTTCTTCAAAAGAATTATCTTCTTCAATATTGTTAGCAGAATTATTATTGTTGGTATTGGTATTTGTATTAGAATTATTATTTGTAGTACCAGTACTTACAGTTTCGTCTACAGAAGTTGTGGTATCCGTTGTTGGAATTGTAGTTTCGATTGTTGTTTCACTTTCGGTATTTGTATTTGAAGTATTATTTGAAGTTCCAGTATTTGTAGAAGCTTTGCCAGCAACCACATTTACTTTTACTTGAGAACTACTCTCAGCACCGTAAGCATCACGCACTCTGCTTATCAAAGTATAATTACTTATTTTGTTATAAGTATGTTTGACTGTTGGGACAGTGTAATATACTTCTTCACTTCCATCACCAAAATTCCAAAAGTAAAATCTAATATTATTTTCTTTGTCAGTACTTTGACTAGCATCAAAAGTAATTTCTTTGTTTACTTCAACAGTTACTTCTTGACCATTAGTTACAGCAGCTTGAGGAGCTGTATTAGAAAGAAGAGCAGAACCGCCACCGCCACTAGATCCACTTGAACTACCCGTGTTGCCACCATTATTTCCTGTTGTCTCTTCCGATGTAGAATTTACAACCGTGACAAGAAATGTGGTAGAAGTAGTTTCATAACCATCGTCAGCAGTTATTTCAATCGTACTTGTTCCCACTTTTAAACCAAGTAAAGTGAGAGATGAATCTTCTCCAAGAGTAGTTGTCACAACAGTATTATCACTATTATCACTTACAGAAATAGTAAGTATTTCTTGATCTTGATCGATGAAAGCACCACGAATTGTATTACCATCTATCAACAAATTAGATGATACTTTCAAATCAATTTGTTTATTGACCAAAGTATTCGCTGTTAATTCTGGTGGAGTATTTACTTTCAAAGAAAATGTATCAGAGATACTAGCACCATGACTATCTGTGGCAGTAACAATTACTTGAACTGTACCATAATTATGTGGTGTCAATGTTAGTTGACCTACAGCATCAATTCCACTTGTCACGATAGAAGCATTAGTTGTTATAGCTGAAAAAGTCAATGTATCACCAACATCAACATCTTCGAAATAGAGATGAAGATTAGCACCTAGTGTTTCTTGCAAAGAAATTTCATTATCTACAAATACATTTACAGTTGATAATGTAGGAGCATTATTTCCCTCAACAGGAGTAGAGTCACTAACAACTACAGCAAAAGTAGAGGTAACAATACCACCATGTGTATCATCTCCCGTAAGTTCAATAACACTTGCACCGACTTTCAAACCTGTCAACATTAAACTAGAAAATTCTATGCCTGGTGTTGTGGTCACAACAGTAGCATCTGTATTATTAGTCAAACTAATACCAACTATGTCATTAACATCAGCATCAGAAAATAAATTCTGCAATATTGCATTATTAATAGTTAATGTAGATGTAACATAGAGATCTATGTATTGTGTGGCTATTGGAATATTTACAGTTGGAGCATTATTTCCACCACCATTATTATTTTCTACGACAGTCAAATTAAACGTGGTACTAGCACTCAAGCCATCCGGATCTGTAGCCGTCATTGTTACTGTTGTTGTACCGACACTTGTTCCTGTAAGTACCAACTCACCTGCTGTTATTTGAGATGTTGCAATTGCAGGATTTGAAAGTTCTACACTATAGGTAAGTACATCTGAATCAGGATCTGAAAAAGTTGTTGAGAATGAAACAGGAGTTGAGGTTGAACCAACATTAACATTACCCAAAAATATTGGTTGCATAATTGCAACAGGTGCGTGATTTACAGGTGGCACAACAGTATCCAGAATTGTCAAAGTGTGTGTTTGTGCATTTGGCAAAATAGGCGTAATATTTCCATTTTTAATGGTACCATTGTCATTTAATAAATCTATTTTTGTAATTGCAAGCACTAAATTTTTTTCACCAGTTACATTCAAGATATCTACAGGAAAAGATTTAATAGAATTTTTTGGTACTACCCAAGTAGAACCTGAACTCAATTCATTTGTTCTTACAGTATAATCTGTTAAAGAAGATGCTGTACCCGAAAGTTCAAATGTCAAAGACACATTGTTATCAGTGCCATTGTTGTAGACAAATGATGAATTAGAATCATTCAATGAAGTTCCTTCTGCTACAGATGAAACTGCATTTAAAAAGTTCAGATCATTTTCTTCATCTTTTATATCCAAAGTAAAGTTGATATTACTTGAAGATAAATTATAATCAGTAAATATACTACCATCATAAGCATTTGTCACCGTCCAAATTGTCTGTTTTGCAACATTATCAAAAGACGAATTATCATAAATATTATTTGTACTAACAGAAAAAGTAGAACTAGAATTTCTTGGTACAGAAAGATTAAAAAAATTACTCATGATTGGTGTAGAGATATTTTGTTCATCAATAACAGACAATCCAAAATCTTGTTCGAGTAGAGCGTCACCAGTAATTTCAATAGTATAAATTAAATCAGTATTATGATTGTTTACCAACTTAGTAACATTAGCTCCTGTAGCAACCCCTTCATAGACAACAGAAGTAGCAGGAGTAAATATTGGTTCAACAATAGTAGGTATATCATCATCTTCAATACTCAAAGCAAACAACTGATCAGTCTGATCAACAGTAAGGCCTTTTATGGTAAAAATAATATATTTGAATAAGGCAGCAGAACTGTTTATATCATCATTTCCAATAACATTTACAGGAACATACAATTCATCATTTTGTGTTGCAGGTGTAAAAGTAACAAAATATGAATAATCTTCTAAATTAGGCACAGAATTAGGTACCTCATAATCAACACCGTATTCAGCAAAAGTATCTCCTAAAACACTATAAAATATTACTTCCACAGTATAATCAGAGACCAAAACTGGACCATTATATCTTACACCGACATTATAAGTAGTTGTTTGTCCTAAATTTCCCTCTTTTACATTATCAAGAAGTAAAGAAAAGGTTGGAGAGATAGTGTCTGCATATTCAGCACTTACCAGACCCACTCCAAAACCATTGAATAGCACAGCTGAAACCAGGAAGAAATTCCCTAGTTTAGCGAAAAAATTATTTTTCATAAGTAAATATAATTAACTACATTACCCCCCAGATAAGATTGGGAAACGAAGTACAAGAAAGAACATTTTTAAAGAGAATTGAACCTTCTTGTCCCGACTATTTTATCCGCCTTGGGCGGAGTCGGGATTAAACTTGGTAATTATGAATTAATAAGTTAAATATATCATACTTAATCAGTATGAATTAATAGATAAATTTATCATACTTTTTAAGTATGAGCAAACTGACTATAAATTACAATGGTCTATGAATGGTCATAACCATTTTTAAAGTGTGAACTAATTGGCCAAAAAGCCTTTGGATGAATCTAACCATGTGGAGCATCAGTAATATACCATACTATTTTTGTCAACTACTCCATATATATTAAATTAACATAATCTTTATATCTTGTAAAGTCTATGTGTGAGCAATCAAAACTTCACAAAAAAAGAAGCTACTCAATATATATGAATAGCTTCTTTATTTTTACAATTATTCAACTAGCTTACACACTCTTTCTCACTTTGTTGATAGCAAGACCAGCGCCAGCTACAGCAGCTAGAGCACCACTACCAAAGATAATTTTGATCCAAGTTGGTAATTCTTCTGTTGTTTCGGCAGGTACTTCTTCAGTGATTCCTTCTTCAGTATTTTCAGAAGTAGTTTCTTCTTCTGTAGAAGTATTTTCTTCCTCAGTTGTAGTTGCTTCTTCTTCAGTATTATTAGCAGAAGTGTTATTGTTATTATTATTATTTGTAGTACCAGTACTTCCAGTTTCTTCTACAGGAGTTGCTGTATCAGTTGTTGAAGTAGGAGTTGTAGTTTCAGTTTTAGTATTTGAAGTTTTATCTGGAGTTCCAGTATTTGTAGAAGCTTTGCCAGCTACAACTTTTACCTTTACTTCGGCACTACTTTCAGCACCGTAAGCGTCTTTTACTTTGATAGTCAAAGTGTGAGTACCTATTTTTGTATAAGTATGTTTGACTGTTGGGAAAGTAAAATATACTTCGTCACTGCCATCACCAAAGTTCCAGAAATAAAATCTGATATTACCTTCTTTATCAACACTACCACTAGCATCAAAAGTAATTTCTTTGTTTACTTCCACAGTCACTTCTTGACCATTAGTTACAGCAGCTTGAGGAGCTGTGTTTGGTAGAAGTGAAGAACCGCCACCGCCAGATGTATTATTTGCAGGAGGATTTGTATTTTCTTCAACAGGAGTAGAGTCAGTAACGATTATATCGAAAGTAGAGGTAACAATACCACCACGATGATCATCACCAGTAAGCTCAATAGTACTTGTACCAACTTTCAAACCTGTCAATTCTAAACTAGAAAATTCTAAATCTGATGTTGTGGTGACAACAGTAGCATCTGTATTATTAGTCAAACTAATACCAACTCTATCACTAGTATCTAAATCAGAAAATAAATTTTGTAATGTTGCTTTATCAATAATAACTGTAGAACTTACATGAAGATCTATAAGTTGTGTTACTATTGGTGTTTTTACTGTTGGGATATTGTTTTCACTTGTTGGTGTAACATTTTTGATAGTAAGTGTATGTGTTGTAATGTTTCCATTTGTGTAGTCTGTTGTTGTGGCAACTACGTTTGCACCTGCTTCATCAAAAATACTGACTTCACCGAGTGTAAGCACAAGAGTTTGATCACTATCTACACTATTTATTACAAGAGGTAAACTAGTACTAGTATTGTGTGGAACTACCCAAGCAAATGAGTCTCTAGAACCAAATAAAGGAGCTATATAACTTCCATTACCATCATCTTGAAAATAGAAGGCACCAGAATCAACAGCTGAACCTGTCATAGTAAATTTGACCATTACATCACTTAAACCATTATTCATAAGTGTTGGCATAGTTACAACAGAATTTTCATCAACCGTAGATGTCGATGTTTCAAAACTTACATCAGCCAAAACAGTAGGTGTAGATTCACCGCCAGAATTATCAGTATCATCATTCTGAATAGTCATAATATAGGTACTACTGTTTGTGTCTACTTTAAAATCATCATAATTAGTAGAACCAGCAGTCAACACAATAGTTTCACCTGGTTCATAAGTTGTATCACCAAGAATAGAAATATCCAAATCTGCATAATCAGTACCAGAAGCCATTGTTATATAAGCTTGATTAGAAGTACTTACATCTCTAAGAAAGTCTTCACCATTTACAGCAGTACTTGAACTATTGATTAATATTATCAATTCACGATCTTGAGTTTGTACTTGATCAGCAACGATACGAACTGTTGAGGTAGTTGTTCCTTCATCACCTTCAAGAACATTACTTGAAGCACTTTCAAATCCGAAATAACTGACTGAATTTACAGTATCATTATCTGTAATAAAAGTAGTATAAGAGATATCTTCAAAATCAAAAAACTTTCCATCGATATCAGTAGCATGTGTCAACGTGATAATGACGGTTTCTATTTCTTCTACCTCTGTATCATCTATTGGTTGAAATAAAAGTCTTCTTTTTTCGTTGCTAACAACATTACGGATTATACCAGTGCCATTATCTAAATCTAACTCTACACTATCTGGTACTGATACAGGAGTTGTTACTTCACCGACAGTCTGGCTGGTTGTATCAATTATATAATCAGAACTAGAAGCTGTACTGCTATCATTAATTTTAAAATGAAAGTCCAAAGTATTACTGTCCTTATTTGTAAAAGGAGCTGTACCACCCCCAAAATTACCTGTGTTTTCAGTAAATGTCGCGCCGAAGATATCAAAAATAGGTGCAATAATATCATCATCTTGAATAGTCAAAGTAAAAGTAGATGTAGTAAGATTGTTTTTTAGAACAAGAATTCTATCTTCTTCTACCAAGTTATTACTAATAATATAAAGTGGTAAATTTATGATTGAAGTAGATGATGTAAAACTGCCAGATACTTCAGTAAAATTGAAATCTTTACCTTGTATTGCGGTACTACTATCAGTATCTACAGAGATAATAACGTTTAAAACTTCTTCTCCAACAATAGCTGGTCCTGTATATCTAATCCTAGCAGCACCTGTTGCCCATTCAACTGTTTGAATGAACTACCTCGCAGCAAGCTGACGAGGTATCACACCCCCTCAAACAACGTTAATTGTTGGGAGTGTAATTGTTGATAATTAGTTAAACCTTGATTCTTTATGTAATTACGTATCATCTCTTCA
>JAQUAW010000054.1 GCA_028687045.1 Patescibacteria group bacterium | reverse complement strand
TGAAAGTATCTAGAATTAAATAAGATTATCTTAAAAAAGATCCCTCGCTGTATTTTCAGCTCAGGATTTTTAAACTACTCTACCACCGTATTCACCCGTTTCCGTATTTACAGTAATTTCTTCACCTTCTTTGATAAATATTGGAGCGTAAATGAGTAGACCATTATCCAAAACAATTTCTTTGGTTACATTGCCACCACTACTATCACCTTTGACAGCTGGTGGAGCAGTCACAACTTTGTAATTAACTTTTTTTGGTAATTGAATTGCTACGATATTGCCATCATGAAGTGAAGCAATTATATCAAGACCTTCTTTCAAATATTTAGCATCTTCACCAATCACACCTTCAGAAACATCAACTGTTTCATAAGTACTTTGGTTCATGAAAGAATAGACATCACCACTCTTGTACAAAAATTGCATATTAGTATTTTGTACTTCCACAGAATCTAGAGTTTCTCCACTTTTGAAAGTAAGTTCCATACCTTTGTCACCACCAATACTCTTCAATTTACATTTGAAAAAAGCTTGGCCTTTGCCAGGATTCACAAATTGAAAAGTGTTGATAACATACAATTGTCCATTATGTCTAATAACGGCACCTTTTTTGATATCTGTTGTATCACCCATATAATTTTCATTAAAACATAAAAACACCAGAACATAAAAACACCCTTTTCTAAACGTGTTTTTATATTTTTATGTTTTAATGCTTTCTAGTCATTAAACAACTTATCCGCTGGCAATGTTAACACATTATTTATGTTTTGGCAAGATGTAAACAGCTGAACTAAGCGATCTACGCCCAAAGCAATACCAGCTGAGTTTGGCATCTGACCAACGGCTTCTATGAAATCCATGTCTATTTCATAGACCTTTTTACCCTGTCTTTCACGCTCTTTTTGCTCAGCTTCTAGCCTTTTTAATTGTTCTTGACTATCTGTAAGCTCAGAAAACGCATTGGCGAGCTCCAAACCGTCAATATAGACTTCGAAACGCTCGGCATAGTTTGGATTTTCTTCTGAAAGACGAGAAAGTGAAGCCATAGAGCTCGGATAATTGTAGACAATTACCTCTCCCATATTTTTTAGTTCAGGTTCAATTTCTTGCAAAAAAATTCTATAAAACAATTCTTCATAATTTTCATTTTCCTCGACATTATATTTTTTTTCTTTGCACAGTTCCCACATTTTTTCTCTAGTCAAATATTCATCAAGGTCAATTCCCACAATTTCACTCCAAAGATCCTTCATCGACAAACGCTTAAATTTAAAAACACGTTCCCCATTCCCCATTCCTCGTTCCATTATAAATTTGAACAAACCTTCAACATCTTGCATAATGTCAAACATATCAGAGTTTACTTGGTACCACTCCAACATCGTAAACTCTGGATTGTGAGTTCCACCAAAACTTTCTTCATCACGAAAAGTTTTACCTAAGAAAAAAATATTTGTAAATCCTGCTGCCAACATTTTTTTCATTGTATATTCTGGTGAGGTATGTAAATACCCTCTAAACTCTTGTTTTTGTTCATTATGAAAAATTGTTTCAATTGCAGAAATATTTGGTTCTTGTCCAGGATATTTGATAAGCAGTGGTGTTTCTACTTCAATAAAATTTTTGGACCAAAAAAATTCACGAATCAATTTTATTATTTCGAAACGTTTTTCTAAATTTTCTTTATTTTTTGCAATGTGAAAAATATGGTTCATATTTTAAGTTAAGCCTAATTGGATACGAAATACGAAAATTACGAACATACGAACTCGCAAAAGTTTTCGTAATTTCGTATCTTTCGTATTTCGTATCCTCATGATATACTATACTTATTATCAAAAATAATCAATACCTGATATGGAACACTACGTTTATTTTACTTTTCAAATAATTCTGGCTATTATCTTAGGAGGTATGCTCGGCTGGCAAAGAGTTGCTGTTGGTAAAGAAGCTGGTCCCAGAACTTTTGCTTTGGTATCAGCAGGATCTGCTCTTTTTACTATTCTATCTATCAACGCCTTTGGTATAGAAACAGGCCGTGTAGCGGCTCAAATTGTCACAGGTATTGGTTTCTTGGGTGTTGGTGTCATTGTTCACAAGCAAAAACGTGGTCAAGATATTGTAACAGGTCTTACCACAGCGGCTGGACTATGGGCTGTAGCATCTCTTGGTATGGCTATTGGAGTTGGTTGGATTTGGGAAAGTATTATTGCAGCAATTTTGTTTTTATTTGTTTTGCTTTTCAATGAAAGTAAATTTATAAAGAAGTAAGTCCTTAGTTAAAAGTACATAAAATCACAAAATTTATGACTATGAATAAATAGCATAAAAAACATTTCTAAATAATTTTCAGAATCAATTAACGAAAATATTTTTAAAATAAATTTTACTTAAGAAAGATCCCTACCCTCGTTCCTCGGGTTCGGGATGAAATGACCCATATGAAAATTTATACCAAAACCGGAGACAAAGGAGAAACTTCTCTACTTGGTGGAAAAAGAGTCTTCAAAAACTGTGTTGAAATGGAAGCTATTGGCGAAGTAGATGAACTAAATAGTTCAATAGGTCTTCTTGTTGCTCATTTAGATAAAGATTCGGAAGAAAAAAAATGTCTACAAAAAATTCAAAACAAATTGTTTGATATTGGATCAAACTTAGCCGCTGTTCAAACAGACATTATAAAAGTACCTCAAATAAATACGAACGATCTAGAATTTTTGGAAAATAGAATTGACAAAATGACAGCAGAATTGCCAGAACTGACACAATTTATCTTACCTGGTGGATCAGTCCAAGCTTCACTTGCTTTCCAGGCCCGTGCGATATGTCGTCGTGCCGAAAGAGTTGTTACAAAATTGAACCAACATTATGAACTCAACGAAAACATACCAAAATATCTAAACAGACTTAGCGACTATCTCTTTACTCTAGCCAGATACTTCAACAAAATAGAAAATATAGAAGAAATCACTTGGCAGAAATAAATATATCCGGATATCCAGACCAGCCTACCGGCAGGCAGGTAATCCGGATTTATGGATGTGACCTACCAACCGAATTATTTATTTTTATTAGTTTTGAATTTGTGTTACTAAAAAAACGATTTTATTTAACCGTTTTTTTTCTTATTTATTATTTTCGGGTTAATAGACAAAATGGTGGGGCTGAATAGCTAATTTCTAAGAATAAAGTTAACTAATTTCATTTTACGTTTTTGATTCAATCCTCTGTGTACGTTAAGTAGACTTTTAAGTCTGTTAA
>JAQUAW010000036.1 GCA_028687045.1 Patescibacteria group bacterium | reverse complement strand
TTTTTTAGACATAAACATTTACATTTGGGACACTTTTTTTATATAGCATATTTAAATCTTATTACTTATTTAGCTATATTATGCCACAAATTGAACTTTTTAGCCCCACCATTTTGTCTATTAACCCTTATTTTCTTTATTTTAGCGTAAGAAAATTCTGTTTTAATGACTTCTTTGGCTGGCGGTAAATCATTTTTACGAGGAGTACCTTTGGTAGACATAGAAAAAAAATTCATAGAATATTCAAACAAACTCTTGTTGACTTTATAGCGACGAGAAGAAACAGGACATTTCAGTTTCATATCAAGTTTTACTTTACCAAATTCAGAAAGTTTTTTACTCAAATCCATATCTTCACCAAAACGCAAATTATCATCAAAACCTGTAGTCAAATCATAAACATCTTTACGAAAAGTCATATTATTACCCATAGGACCTTGGCTTTTACGAGAGACCACTACTGCAAAAAACCACAAAATACGATGTAAAAAAACACGTAAAAGATCTTTCCACAAAGGAGCATCATAAAAATACATTTGTCCACCAACACAAACCAAATTTTTGTCTTTTTCAAATCTTTCAGAAACATCTTCCAAATAACTCTCTGGCAAATGTGTGTCCGCATCAATGTGCAAAACAAAAAAACCTTTAGCAATAGCAGTACCTGCTCGACGAGCAGCACCTACACCTTGCTTAGTTTCTTTTATGACAACAACTTTTTCATCTTTGGCAATTTGCCAAGTATTATCACTAGAATTATTATCTACTACAATAATTTCATAAGGAAAATCACTGTGTAATTTTTTTGCACAATCTAGACAGAATTTAATATGCTTTTCTTCGTTGTAAGCAGGAATCACGATAGAAAAAAGCATTTTTTCATTTTCAACCATATTAGTAAACAAAAGTCTGATTCGTCATCAGACTAAAAATATTTATTTATTCAAAATAACTAATTAAAATAAAGAACCAAAAAATGAACCAAAACCTGTTCTGAACATCTCACCCAATCCCGTTGCAGGAGCAATACTAGATAAATATATTTTGTAAATAAGCATAGTAATACTATAGGAAGTCAACACAATAAGCAAACCCAAAGCACTAGACAACATGATTTTGCTAGCACTAGAAGTACGTGACTCATTACCTGCAGCCGTCATATATAAATAACCGCCATAAACCAAATAAGTGGTAGCCAAAAGACCTACAAAACTCAAAAATATTCTAATAATATTGGTAACAATTATTCTTACATCTTTTGGAGTACCCAAGTTCGCAGCATTTTTGCCTGCAAAAGCTTGATTTTGAGCAGCCATAGCATCTTCAATACTAGTACCAGCAGCATGACTAACAGCAATATTTACAACTAACAAACCCAAAATAATTCCCGTAATAATTAATATTTTTTTTATTTTCATAAAACTTATATTTTAGTTATTAACAGTATCTTGAGTAATACCCTGTTGTAATTTCTTTCCCACAAAATTGGTAATACTAAAGGAAAGCAAAATAAGTAAAATACCAATCATAGCACCTGTCATTATCTTGCTAGCTTTACCCATTTGGGAAGAATCACCATGCGAAGTTATCAACAAATATCCAGCATAAACAAATAAAAAAACAGCTATACTACCAATAAGACCTAAAAATAGTTTGATAATATTGGCTGCCATTATTCTAGGATCAACCGCAGTATGTGTGTAACCAGCACCAGAAGCACTCGCATTCAATTGTTGGATAGCGCTATTCTTCGTACTTTCTGCAACACAACTATAACTAGGCACAAAAGTAAATACAATAGCTACCCCAAAAAATAAAGCAATCAAAAATTTCATAAAACTAAACAAATAAATTATAGTTATCCAACAAAGCCAATGTCTGAGCCAATATTCTAGAAACCACAAAGTTACTAATACTATAGGCTGCCAACGTTATAATAAGACCTATGATAGAGGCTTTGATAATACTTTTGGCTTTGTCTACTTTACCTTCATCACCTCTAGCAATCATCCAAGTATAACCCGCATAAATCATTAAAATTGTAAAAACAAGACCGACAACAGATAAAAGAATATTAACAACAATACCAATATTTTTGGCAAGAGTAGTATCTGTAGTCCCTGGGTCATAGCCAGCTTTTTTACCAGCATCATTCAAAATGTTTCCACCCAAATTTACCGCCAAAGCCTGAGGCACAAAGACAAAAAAAGAAAAAAACATGACAAAACTAAAAGCTAAATATTTCATATTTTAATTAAGTTTACTAGTAACAAATTTGGTAATAGCATAAGCACTAACGACAATAAACAAACCAATCACCGCGGCAATAATAATATTCTTAGCTCTTTCAGTCTGATCATCTTTACCACGAGCGGTCATCCAAAGAATACCAGCATAAACCATAAGTACCAAGAAGATAACACCCACCAAGCTCAAAATTGCAGAAATAGTAGTACCGGCTATATTTCCCAAATTACTTTCTGTAATACCTGCTTTTTGGGCAATTGGTTGAAGTTGACTATTGGCATTTTTTACACCTTGCGCGAATACAGGAACAGCAAAAAAAGAAAACATTGTGACAGAAATTAAAATGTGTAAAAGAATTTTTTTCATAATATTTTTGTTAACTACTAAGATATGTTGGAAATATAATTATTATTTGAACGGAACCCCTCTGCCTCCCCTTAAAAAGGGGAGAACTTTTTTATAAAGTAATTTTATTTTTTAGGTTCCTCCCTTTTTAAGGGAGTTCCGAAGGGTTTCCAAATCATATACAGTTCTTTTTAATTCACAATAATCTCTAACCACCAATAACATTTGTTTGTAAGAAAGTCGTCACAGCGTAAGATGCCAACAAAATTACCAAACCAATCACCGCGGCAATCATCGTATTTCTAGCTTTCTCAACACTTTCTGATTTATCACGAGCCGTCATCCAACGTACACCAGCATAAACCATAAGTACAAAGAAGATAAGCCCCGCAACAATAAAGACTGTTGTTACTACATTTCCTGAAATATTAATTACACTGGCTTCAGTGATGCCTGTTTTACTGGAAACTGTAGATAGAGCAGTATTAGCATCGTTGAAAGTTTTTTTTGCATGAACTAATATAGCAAAAGAAAAGTTTGAAATTGTAGATAATAGGCTTACAAATAAATATTTTTTCTTTTGCATAATTTAATTAATAATTTTATTCACATTTATGTGTTTGAATATTACAAACATTTGTTGCACAATTTGTTGGATCATCACCAGCACCACATGATTCTCCTATATCCTGCAATTTTGAACAATAATAAAAAGTTGAACCACTTTCCTTCAGAAGACATCTTAAACCATCACCAGTTTCACATGCAAAATTATTACATAATTCACCATCTTTTGTTCTATTACCACAAGATTTAGAAGATGCACCATTTGGTGTTCCACACACTAAAGGTTCTTGACATTCATTTCCATTAGGACAAGGTGCGTCTATAGCTCCTACTATCACACATCTCTTAGTGACAGTACTACAAGCCTTATCGTCAGAACAACCTGTTTCAATACATCCATTTTCTTTTGCTGACAAACAAATCGAATACTCCTGGTAATTATTTGCACAAGCTGAAGTTAAACTTATGGCAACAGGTTCACCACAAGTTGGTGGAGTACCATCTGATAAACAAAATCCAGTAGCAGGATCATCTACACAACTACCTGAACTACACATTAAACCATGCCCAACTGTACAATCACTATTCTGAATACAAGCAGGTGGCGTAGTAGCCTCACACTTTCCCGTGGTTGTATTACAAGTCTGACCTGCAACAGTACAATTCAGATCACTTGTACAAGCTGCTGGAGGAGGTGGAGGTGTATTTGGTCCACCAGAACCACTAATCACATTACTAAAAACAAAGTTGGTAATAGCATAAGCAGCTAAGACAATCACAATACCGATGATAGCTGAAATTATCAAATCAAGAGCCTTTTGGGTGTTCTCACTCTTGCCACGAGCAGTCATCCACATCATACCTCCGAAAAGCATCAATCCAAAAAACAAAACTGATATCATAGACAATGCAGAACCAAGTACATTACCAATAACAGTTGGTAAATCTTTGGTCATTGGCAAACCTGCTGATTGAGCAGTAGTATCCAAACCATAGTTAGTTGCTGCTGGATCTGGAATAGCAGCTTGTACCAAAGCAGGAACAAAAAAGGCTAAAGCAAAAATAGCTACAAAAAATCCACTTAATAAAAATAAAAATTTTTTGTTTTTCATAAGTGTTTAATCAAAAATAAATTATTACTTAAGAGTAGCATCGTACAAATTGATAGCAACATATCTAGTAATAGAATAAGCCATCAAAATAATCACTAACCCAATCACCGCCGCCGAAATAATCTTGCGAGCTGATTCAGCTTTACCTTCATCTCCACCAGCTGTCATCCACAAAAATCCAGCATAAATAATCAGTACGGTGGCGACTATACCCAACAAACCTAAAGCTTGATTTATGATATTGGTAATGATTATTCTTGGATCTTGCGCACTCAGTTTGGAATTCTCACCCACACAATTCAATCCCAAAAGATCATCAGGATTATCACAATTGGAAGTAACTTGAGCAAAAGTCTGTACTCCAGGAATTAAAAAAGAAAAAACAAATAATATACTAAAAAAAATATTAAATATTTTTTTATTTTTCATAAAATTCAAGTCTAAAAAATAAGAGATTTATTTGAAAATTTTTTTTCAATTTGTTCTTCTATTTTTTAAAGCACTACGAATCAACCCACCTTCCCTCCCTTAAAAAGGGAGGAACTTTTCTAAACGTCCAACCGACTTTTTAGGTTCTCCCCTTTTTAAGGGGAGTTAGAGGGGTTGATAACCTAATAAATTCTCAGAGCAGATATATTGTAACAATATAATCTGCTCTGAAAAAAATATTTATTCAACCGGAGTAAAATCTTTAACATTTGTAGCTTGACCCAAGTTATTAAGAGCGAATTTGGCAATAGCCCAAGCACTCAAAATAATAGCAAGACCGATAATTCCAGAAAAAATCCATTTACGAGCTGTTTCTACTTTACCATCGTCACCACCAGCAGTCATCCATTGGAAGCCACCGATAAGAATAATAACGACAGCGATAATACCTAACATACTCAAAGCGATGTTGATAATATTTACAGCTGTATCACGTAAATCAGAAGTACCAAGGGCTATACCACCTTTGTTATCTGATCCAGTTTCAATAACACCAATACCTAAAGTATCAGTAGTAACTGCAGTAGTCTCAGCCAAAGTCATAACCGGTGATATCACAAGCCCTAAAGCAAGTACAAATACGATAGAAAGCATTGTTTTGTATTTTGCAAGTTTATATAGCAATTTCATGTGTATCACCTCCCTTCAATGTAAAAATATTTTTTAACATAATTTATGATTATTATTAATTATTGTAATTGACATTTTAGGTTATACGTAGCACCAAATTTACTATCTGAGGTATCACTAAACATCTGGCAAGTATTCTCTGTAAAAACGATTGGTTGCATATCTTTTATCTGACCATTAAGCAGTGCTTTTGCTGTAGTACAGCCAGAACCTGTCATACTTGCTTGATCTATCAACTGTTTATATTCAACAGGTCCGTATGATTTACCAATTATGAAATCCTGCGAAATAGTAGTATTACAAGATCCAAACACTGGAATACTCGCTGAGGCGACAACATTACAGTGACAGACTTGTGATTTTTTAGTTTCTGGAATAATATCTAGTTTTTTATTTGTGGTAACAACCGCACTAGCAGTACTAACTCCAAGACCTTGTAAAATTACACTTATTATAGCATAACTGGCGAAAATAACAACAATACCCATCACTGCCCAAACCATAGCAGTAGTTCCTTTTTGGACTTTTTCACTACTACCAGCTGACGTAAGCCAAACGAAACCACCATAAATGAAAACAAGCAAAGCCAACGAGCCCAAAATACCCAAAGATACTTTGATAAGGTTACCAAAAATTTGAGTGATGTCAGTAGTTCCTATAGGATTTTCCAAACTTACAATTGCTTGAGCATTGAAAGTAGAACTTGTAGACACAGCAGTAGCGCTAGAGCCAGAAGATTCATCATGAGAATTTATAAACTCTACACAATCTTCTTGTTTGTCAAAAGTTTGTCCACTGTTGCAAGATGAACCATCATTTTTTAGTTCACATTTTTTTTGTGAAGTAAAACACCATTTTGTTTTAGCAACATCTTTACATGATTGTTCAGTATCATACATTTTACCAGGACAAGGTGTACCATTGCCTATTAAACAGTTGTTATCAGGAGTCAAACACCATTTTGTTTTACAACAAATTATATCAGCACCTTGTCCAGGTGCATTACATAAATTACTTTGGCAACTGTTTTGGGCAATATTATCTGGTGTTTTACATTGCGTAGCAGGCAAAGTAATTCCACAAGCAAACTTTGATTGACAACTCCAAGCGGGATTTCCATCAACGGCAGGATGTGAAGCTGCACAAGTATCAGTACCAGCTTGTGCTATACGTAAATTAAAAAAAAGACTACTACAAAAAAACAAAATAAATAATAAAAACTTTGTAAAAAATATTTTTTTCATAAAAATTATTATATGATTCTAAATGATTGACTGACATTTAGAGCAGTAAGTAAGAAACCAACAAAGATATAAGCTGTAAAAACAATTACCAAACCAATCACTGCATAAACAAATATTTGTTGTCCTTTTTTGACTTTGTCGCTATTACCAAAAGAAAATATCCAAGTGAAACCACCATAAACAAACATAATAAAAGCCAAACCTGCTACAATAGAAAAGATATAATTTATGATAACCAAACCCAATTTTACCAAATCATTGACATCTCGACATGAACCAGTAAAAGCACACTCTGGTAACAAAGAATTTTCTGGTGTAGGATGTTCTGATTTTATTACAGCATCTACAGCATTTCTGGTGTTTATATCAGAACTCAATTCACATTTGTTACTTTCATTCAAAGCGCACACAACGGACTTCTTACATTCAGCTGTATTTAAATTACTACAAACATTTTCATCTGTCTTTGAATAACATTTATTCAAAGTAGATGACCATATACAAGATTTTTTACATTCATTTTCATCAAAAATAGTAGAACAATCAATACTTGTTAATTTAGAATTAATTGGGTATGTCATAAAAACATTTTTTCTGTCAGGCAAAATACCACTATTCCAATCAACTACCACAGTTAAATTAACAGAATCAGGCAAACTTTTACCAGCCAAAGATTTCAAATACTCAGCACTATCAAAAGAGATATCAAACACAACTTGTGGTAAACTAGCATCTATTAAAATATCAGGACTATCAAGTTGAGTATTAGCAGGTAAATCATATTTTAAGAAAGATGTACAATCTGATTGTGAAGTTTTACAATAAAAACTAACTATATTCATTTGGTAATCATCAGTAGAGAGCAATTCTCCACCACCATTTCCAATATCTTGGATAGTCACTCTTATATTAGCTACTTGACCAAAAGTAATACCATCAGTAATACCCGTATAATGTATATAACTAGGTAAAATATGTGCCAAATCATTAATATCAGGACCATTAGTAAAATTGGTTTTAAAAAAACCACCATCAACATTATCAATCTTATGAACACCATTAACTTGAGGAACATTAACCATTGGTAACTCCCTTTTACAAGAATTAAGATAATAATCAGAAGTTTTTGTATTTGACAAACCAAAACTTTTACCATTCGCACTACTACATATAGCTTTATAAACCAAATCACATTCTCTTTGTGGACTTTTTAAACAAAAAGTAAAATTATCATTTAAAAAATTATTACATGTTAGTGAATCATTAAAAATAGTACTACCAGTTAGACATTGAGAAGAAAAATCCTTTTGAACTTCTACACCATTTTCTAAAACAGAATAAGAAGAAACAAAACATTCACCTTTTGGGGTTATACAATATTTTTCATTAGAAGAATAAACATCTGTAAAAAAGATGAAAAAAGAAAATACAGAAAAAATAAATATAATACTTTTCAAAAATTTATTCATAACTTACATTGTCTGCTGTACACGAGCAGCAGTATTAATAATTATGGCTTTATCTTTTTTTAACAAATCTGTTTCATTGGAAGCAGGCTTAAGTAATTCTGTAATCATACTTTCAAAAGATTTCATCACACTATCTATATTATTCCCTCTATACCAATTTTCTGCAAAAATAGCTTGTGTGGCAAAAGGTCCCAAGTTTTCATCAGCTTGTTGTGTAGTGATTTGTGATCTAAGAGGACTAGGTCTAAAAACTTTGGCAGTATATTTAGCAACACCTTCTGGAGAAGTAATAAACCTGATGAAATCCCAAGCTTCATTTTGATTTTGACTTCTAGCGACCACCGATTCTACCCAATAATTAGCTACATTACTTGGAGATTCTGGATTAAGTTGGAAAACTGGCATAATACGAAAATTCATTTGAGGAGCTCTATTTTTTATAGTTTTGTAATCATAAGAATAACCAAAATAAAAACCAACTTTACCACGAATAAATTGATCCAAAGCTTTACCTTGTTTTTCATTCCAACTATAAGCCTCTTTGGTTGGTCTAGCAAAATCAGTATAAAAATCCAAAGCACTCAAAACAGGAGTATTTCTGCTTTGAACTTTTTCCAAACCATTGGCAAAAGTAACAGTATTACCCAAAGATAATTTGACCCCACTTTGCATAATAAAAAGGGAAATAATATCAAAAGCAGAATCAATATTGTTGGCAGTACCCAGAGCTGTACCAGATTGTATTATATCACCAACAGAATTGAACTTGGTTAATTTTTTTACCACCTCTATAAAACTATTCCAATCTTTTGGAGCTTCAGCAATACCCGCTCTATCTAGTAAATCTTGATTATAAAATATTGACAAAGTATCCATGGCTAGTGGCAAACCATAGATTTTATTATTTATTACCACATCTTGTCCAACAGTTTTTACATAATCTTTGTTGATAGCACTCACTGTTGGTAACAAATTTGTATCAGTGACAACTTGTTGATCTTTGGAAAAATTGTTGGCAATAACTAGACGCGACATTTGTGTACTGACAGGAGCACCCGACAATCTTGAAGCATTTTTACGCAACCAAGTCACATGCTGAGAAACCATATCTGGAGCGACATTGTCTGCCAAAGCATTGGTAAAAAGATTATCAAATTCATCATACTTCACCTGGCGTATATCAATAGTCACATGAGGATAACGACCACTATATTCGCTAGCAAAAGCACGCAACATATCTACATCATCATATACTGTCCAATAAGTTAGTTTTACTGGTTTCAAAGAGGTAACTTGAGCTTGAGACAAACCCTTGCAACCAAAACCAGTCGTCAAAAAGAAGACAGAGATTAGGGAGAGGGTTAGTATTTTTTTAAGCATAAAATTTTTCTAAAACAATATTTTATTATTTTTATCAAAGAGATAAATAGAGATGATATAGAGATACTAATAAAAAGCTCCATCTCTATTTTATCTCCTTATCTCAATTGTATTTCTACTTATCAAATATCAATTCTCTAAATTCTGTCCGTCAGTAAGTATTTTGTCTAAATATATTAATCATTTTATTTCAAAATATCCAACACAAAATTGACAACAGCATAACTAGAAAAAATTATCACAATACCAAGCGTAGACCAGACAAAAATACCCACGGCTTTTTTCTTATTATCAGCATTACCATTTGCAGTCATAAACAAGAATCCTCCATACATAATCATTACCAAAGCCAAAGTACCCAAGACACCCAACAATAATTTTATGAAATTACCAAGCAAACTTTGGACATTGTTTACATTCAATTTGTTCAAAGCCTTTATTTCAGAACTAAGACCGCTTATCATGTCAGAATTTGTTGTTCCTTGAGGAACATTTGGTAGAACTCTAGTATTAATAACTAGACTTTCACAGCCAGCAGTTTGAAACAAACCCTTATTTAACTCTACACAATCCTTTAGAGACTCGGAACCTGACAAAGCACTTCTACATTGAGGCAATGTATCATAAGATGTTTCATTACACTGACTTTTGTCTTTTTTACAGATACAAAAAGAAATATTGTTTGGTTTTCTTTGAGAACAAACACCATTTATAGTGTCCTTTACACCAACAGATAATCCAGGACCACCAACACCCTGTGTTTGATCATCACACCTATAAGGATATACATCCCACTTTTCTGGATCAGTCTTACTACAATATACAAATTTACTTTGAATATACCCAGACATACCATCTTTGCCACCTCTTAAAAAATAGTCTGAATAACCACTAAAAAAAGAATTATATGTTAAACTATTGAAAGTTAACTCATCAAAACTAGGAGGATGGCATAAAGCTTCATAATCTTTTGCAGGGACACAACAATTACCATCTAAATTGCGAAGTATTTCAGAATCTGCATACTGAGTAAATTTTAAAAAAACGTTTTCATGTAATTTGTTCAAAAAAACTTGATTAATCTGTCCCTCAGATAAAGACATGTTTACAGAACAAACATAATTAGAAGGATCAGTTTCTACAAAAGTTGTTCCACTTAAAACTGGGCAAGAAGAAATAATATCATTAAGTTTGTATGCTCCTAAAACATTTGTTTTGTCTTTATAATAAGCATATTTTGTATTATCTATATAATATTTTTCATCTATAGCATCTGAAAGAAGAAAATAAGGTCTACCATCTGTTTCAAGTTTTTCATCACAAAAAATATTTTTTGGTGACTCTACAATTAAAGTAGTTTTTACAATAGGATACAAAATACAATCAAGATTCACAGGATCAACAGAAGAATCATAATATACACAACAACCACCAGTCGCCACGGAACTTTTAGCAAAACCAAAAATACCAAAAACAATTACAGCCATCATCAGAATTTTACTTATTTTCAATTTCATAAAAAATTAAATATTTTTTATTTAAAATACCAAAAGTTCTTCTATTTGGTCTTTTATTTCTGGATCTTTTTTGGCAAAGTGAATAGCAGTCTTGAGCAAAGCTAATTTATTACCTGTATCAAAATAAATACCTTCATATTCATAGGCCATAAATTTTTTCTTCCTAACCAAAGCATTTGCAGCATCGGCTAGCCAAATTTCTCCATCACGACCAGTCTTCTGAGACTCAAGCATAGCCCAAATATCTTTGGTAAAGACATAACGCATACCACCAATAATCAGACCATCTGGTGACACTTTTTCAATAGCTGGTTTTTCAACAAAATCAGAAACACGATAAAGTTTTTTGTCTTTGGTAGCCTTACCATAGACATTACCATACTTAGTCATAGATTCTTTGTCAGAAATTTTTTGGACACCAATGACTGAAGAATTTTCTTTGTTGAAAACTTTGAGCAACTGTTTGATAACAGGTACTTTGGAATCAATAATACTGTCACCATCAGAAAATACAAAAGATTCGTCACCAATAAATTCACGAGCACAAAGCAAAGCGTGTCCATTACCAAGTGGTTCAGACTGACGAGTATAAAAAAATCTAACTTTCTTTGATAAGTCTATAAGAGGTTTTATTCTGTCTATTTTTCCTTTCTTTTCCAAATAATTTTCAAAATCAGGGTCTCTATCAAAATGATCTTCTATTGCTCTCTTCTGAGAACTTGTCACAAAAATAATTTCGGTAATACCACTAGCCACCATTTCTTCCACAATATATTGTACAACTGGTTTATCAAGTACCGGCAACATTTCTTTTGGCATAGCCTTAGTAGCCGGCAAAAATCTGGTACCAAGACCAGCAACAGTGATTACTCCTTTACGAACTTTTTGCATAATTATTTTTCTAAAAAAATTATATGACTATATTATAACAAACTATTGTTCTTTTTACTAATAATTTGATAACAATACAATAAAAATTTTTATATTTAATTTTTGACACAACGAACAGACTGACCTAGTATTTTGGTATTAGTTAATGCGATATTAGAACCTTCACGGTATATACCACTAGTACCAGATGTAATATAGCGTCTCCAACCATAAGTAGCTGAATATTGAGAAGCCAACCAAAATGATCCAACGCTTCCTAGACTACTAAATGAGTTTGCACTATTGCGACCTCCTGCAAGAAGAGCATTGAGACCACTACTACCACCAACTTTTATCTGTGTTCCTTGGTCAGTTCCACGCAACCCTGTAGCATCCACACATCCAGAACTAGAACCAGCACACATACTCAAACTAGTTTCAAGTATTTTGAATTCATCGTCACTCGGCACATGCCAACCCACAGGACAAATACCTTGTTGCTGACTACTCACAGAACAACTTGAAGTATTACAACTCGTAGCCAGTTGTAAGGCTTCTGCCCAAGTATACAAACCTCCATAAGTAGTACAATTAGCACTAGAATTGTTATAACACCATTTCTCAATT
The DNA here is from genome assembly GCA_028687045.1 of Patescibacteria group bacterium. Lineage (GTDB taxonomy): Bacteria > Patescibacteriota > Patescibacteriia > Magasanikbacterales > UBA922 > UBA1557. The sequence continues at coordinate 1,220 of JAQUAW010000036.1, read as the reverse complement.
ACCGAACTGTTCGATGGCATAGTACTACCACTAGCAAGCATATTTCCCACATTAAGATTCTCTGCAAACCAACATTGATTTCCAATTTCCACCAAACCGTAAGTTTTGCCGCTATACACAATACTAGTTTCATCATTACAAGCTGAAGTCTGACAAATTTTGGCACCAGTACCAGTCTGTACTTCCTGCCAACTAATTAATTTGTATTGTGGAATAACAGGAATTCCAATCGGTGGTTGATACAATAAATTACCATCATAAGTATAAGAAGTATTTATAAAGCCAGAATCAATTTGACCAAAATAATTGTAATGTTTCATACCATACCTATTTTCGTAAGCTATTTGTGAACCAAAAAAATTAAAAGAGTTTTTTACACTATAATAGGTGTATTTTCTACCAATAGAACCTGTTCTAGCCAACAAAGCCCCATTTACTTCCATATTGTTTGGAACACTGTAAGTTAGTAAAATATCTTTGTCAGCAAGAAGTCCCAAAACATCATCACTATATTTTTCTTTATATGTCAAATTACCTGGCAAATAAATATTATAATCATTATCAGCCACTACAGTTACACGACCATTTACCACACCATCTACCCAAATATTCATAGGAGCATATATTACTCCATTGACAGGAATAGGACGATTTCCTGATACAATAAATTCAGAAGTTATATCATAATTAGTAGAATTTATATTATTTACCCTAAAAGTATCAAAAGTTCCATCATCTTTGAATTTCAAATGCCAACCCTCTCTATTATTAGTACCTAAATTTATACCTGTCGACTGATTAGCCATATTTTTTAAGGCTGTGAAATCCGAAGAAACACTATCAAAACTTCTAACAGGTCTATCGTATCTCCAAAAATAAGTAGGACCACCACTACCATATACACCATCATTACCACTACAATCACCAGCACCTTGAGCACTATCTACCCAAGAATCACTACCTCCATCAAACCTAATACAACCATTCGAAAAAGTCTTACCATGTACGAAACTGGTTTCACTAAACCACATAGCAGTATTAATTACAAAAGCAGAATCACTAAAAGATTCATAACCAAAATAAACTTGTATAGTTCTTTTGCTTGTTGGGTTATCTATTGACCAACCAGTAGAACGTACTTCTACCACGTGTGTCCCCTCTTGAGGAACACTTACTTCCAAAGAAAAAGTACCAACAACATTACCATCTTTATCATAATA